>JAGUXG010000051.1 GCA_020061965.1 bacterium | reverse complement strand
GGGCGCCTTGCAAATCACTCATTCTATAATTGTAGCCTCTTAGATTGAAGTCAGGAAGCAGAGATCCCCCTTTTTCTTTGTGTCTCGCCAGGTCTGATTTGCCTGCCCCGTGGTCTCTTAAAGAAGAGACCTTGTTGGCTATCTCTTCATCATCCGTTATCAGCATCCCACCCTCACCTGTAGTAATACTTTTCCTGGGATGGAAGGAGAAACAACCTACCTCTCCAAAGGTGCCAGAGTGCTTATCTCCTATCCAGGCTCCTAATCCACAAGCCGAATCTTCGATAACCTTAAGGTTATGTTTTTTAGCCAGCCGCATAATTTCTGGTAGATCCGCACAAAGACCAAAGAGATCGACTGGCATAATTGCCTTTATCCTTCTCTCTTTATCTTCTTCAAGAATCTCCTTGAGTTTATTGACATCAATATTAAAAGTGGCTAAATCAATGTCACAAAAGACTACTTTGGCGCCTGTATATTCCACAGCATTAGCTGAAGCGATATAGGTAAAGGAGGGAACTACGACTTTATCACCGGTTTTTATACCTAAAGCATCTAACCCAAGATGTAGGGCTGTCGTGCAGTTTGAGGCAGCCTTTGCCCATCTTGTTCCGGTAAACTCGGCAAAGAGCCTTTCAAACTCTGCCACATAAGGCCCCTGGACAAGCCAACCACTTTCTAATGGTTTCAGTATATTCTCTCTTTCGCAATTATCGAAGACCGGCTTTGTGATGGGAATCTTCATCTTATGCCTTTCTCCTTCTTTTCTCCACAGCTTCCATATGAGACTTTCTCCATTCAATAAGACTCTTTAGACCTTCTCTTAAAGTTACATGAGCCTCAAACCCAATCTCCATTTTTGCCTTTTTAGGACAACCAATCCGATTTTTCACAAAGGTCATACCAGCAGGCTCATATTGGATTTCAAGGTTTGAGCCAGTCAGTTCCAATAGTAATTCTGCCAGTTCCTTAATAGTTGTCCTGACACCCATCCCCACATTATAAAAAGAGTCGGTTGTCTCTGCCTTCATGGCACAGACATTGGCCTGAGCACAGTCTCCCACATAGATAAAATCATAGGCTTGGGAGCCGTCTCCATAGACAATAGGAGCAAGACCCTGATCAAGTCTATCCAAGATTTTCATAATTACAGCAATATATGCTCCCTTATAATCCTGCCTGGGGCCATAAACATTCATATATCTTAATCCAACATAAGGGAGTTTATACCGATGATAAAATGCCCGACACATGTGCTCATCGGCTATCTTGGTCGCCCCATAAAAATTTGTATTGTTATAGGGATGCTCTTCAGTCATAGGTTCTTCCACTGCATCACCATAAACGGATGCAGACGAAGAGAAGACAAGGCGTTGCACCCTATTTTTAACACATGCCTCCAGCACATTAAACGTACCCTTTACATTTACCTCAAATGCTGATCTGGGATATTCATAGCATTGCAATAACCAAAGGGCAGCAAAATGAAAGACGCCATCTATATCTTTCATCGCCGCATCCAGGATATCGGTCTGGAGTATATCTCCACCTGCCTTAAATATCTTGCATCGTGGATCTTTGAGGCCAATCTCCAGATTCTCTTCTGATCCCCTGCAAAAATTATCATAAATGATCAACTCACCGATATCCTCTTTCAAGAGCTCATCCACTGTATGAGAGCCTATCAGACCAGCCCCACCTATCAATAAAAGTCTTTTACCTTTTATCTCCATAACTTTTCATATCCAAGAAACACGAGGTTTACCGAAAAATATGTGAAAATGGGTCTAGCATTTAAGGGTTCCAGGATTTAATAATCTTGACTTCATCTCAGCCTCTCGCCCCCGACTCCCTGAACCCTTTTTACCAAAAACTTATTGCAAACCTGATTTATTCTTGGTACAATTCACCTCCTTTTAATTCATATCTTCCTTCACAATAACTGCATTTTGCTCTATCTTTATCAAATTTCAGGCTTGTCCCACACTTACACACCCAACCAATCTGTTTTGCTGGAACCCCTACAACCAAAGCATGATCCGGAATATCTTTATTAACCACTGCGCCTGCTCCAACTAAAGCATATCTGCCAATAGTCACTCCACAGACTATTGTGGCGTTTGCTCCAATGGTAGCACCCTTCTTAACCATAATAGGCAAAAATTCGCTTTTTCTCTCAATAAATGCCCTTGGATTATAGACATTTGTAAAGACAGCAGATGGACCTACAAAGACTTCATCTTCAAGCTCTACCCCTTTATATACGGAAACATTATTTTGAATCTTGCAGCCATCACTAATTTTAACATCTGGGCCTATCGTTACATTCTGTCCGATTATGCAGTATTTGCCTATGACCGAGCCTTTCAATATATGAGAAAAATGCCAAATCTTTGTGCCTTCTCCAATAGAACAAGGTTCATCTGCTATTGCTGTTGGGTGAATAAAAACATTCTGGCGAGAGTTTGAAATCTCCCTCTTTTTTTCTAATGCATTTTGAGCCTTCTCTAAAACCTCTAAGACCCTAAGCCCTTCCCTCCCATCTGTCCAGGGTGTTTCCCTTTTGCTTATACACTCCAAAAAATGTCTGCATTCTGCGGTTAATGGCTCACATTCTCCAAACTTTATGGATTGGGCATCTTCTTTGCAGGCAATAGGCATCCTATCTTTCCACTCTATTCTATGGGGATACAAAAGAAGTTTATCCTCTTTTGCCACATCATCAAAGACAACCATTGCCTTCTCTCCTACCACTACTAACTTTTGCTCCTTAAAGGGATGAAGCCAGCTTACGAATATATGAGCCTGGACACCTGAAGCAAACGATAAATTGGTCATCGTCACATCCGCTATCTCATGATGGAGATAATTGCCTCCATAGGCTGAGATGGATTCTGGAGTCTCGCCCAAAAGATAGAGTATGACTGAAATATCGTGAGGAGCGAAACTAAAAAGGGTATTCTCCTCTCTTCTTATCTTTCCCAGATTGAGACGGTTGGAGTAGAGGTAATAAATCTTACCTAAATATCCGGCAGTAATCATCTCGGAAAGTTTGATAATTGCAGGATGATACCTTAAGATATGACCTACCATAAGTATTTTTTTCTTCTCCTCTGCTAACTCAACAAGCTCTTTTCCATCTTTGGTGTTTAATGCAAGCGGCTTTTCACAGAGTACATCCTTTTCCGAAAGCAAAGCCTCCTTAACCAATTTGTAATGTAACTCAGAAGGTGCCGCGACTACGACTGCATCCACATTTGCAAGGAATTCTGAAAAGGAAGAGAAGGTTATAGCTTTTGGATAGAGTCTTCCAAGCTCTGAAAGTCTATCAGGATCTGCTTCACAAATCCCAGCCAACACCCCTTCTTTTGCAAGGTTACGAGCCCAATTCTTACCCCATGCTCCACATCCTACCAATCCAATCTTCTTCTTCATTTTTTCTCGGCAAATCTCTGAATTATGTTTAACAATCCTTCTGCTGTTTGCGGTATCTCTTTTATAACATTTAACCTCTCCTTAAAAAAAGAGGTTTCTTTATTCTGTTCATGGACGGATAGTTCTTTCTCAATTTTTTCAATAGAAGCAGCAATCATATCCATCCTTCTTTTTAAGCCAAAGACCAATTTATTCATAACTACCTTTGTTATGTCTGATTCAGCCTCATAAAAGTCCTTTCTCGAACCCTTTGTCCAGATCTTCTTTGCGGCTCCCCACCTCTCTAATTCCCTGATATTTACACTCACATTTCCCTTGCTTATCTTAAGCTTTTCCGCCATTTCATCAAGAGAAAAAGGTTCTTTGCTCACAAAAAGCAACCCATATAATTGACCAACTACTCTACTCAACCCCAAACTGGTAGCCATTTGTCCTGCTGTTTCAACAAATGCATCTTTTAATTCTTCTAATTTATCCATATCGTTCAAAAAGTTCTGAACATATTATACTAAATACAAAACTCTTTGTCAATATTTTTTAGGGGAAATGTTACAAAATAATTATAGACAAAATATTGCCAGTCCAATATACTATGTCAAAATAATTGAATTATAAAAATCTTGTCTTCAACAAGATTACTTATTAATGATAAAAACAAGTATGAAACAAACCATAAATTTTGGTAATTTCAAAGAAAAATTAAACCCACCAGACCTTATGGCCATCCAACGCAACTCTTATGAGTGGTTTTTGCAAAAAGATACTCCACCAACCCAGAGGAAAAAGCAGGGTTTGCAAGAGCTTTTTTTAGAGACATTTCCGATAGAAGACTTTAATGGCCGGGTTGTTTTGGAGTTTGTAGAATACTCTATTGGCGAACCCAAGTTGACAGAGAGGGAATGTCAAGATAAAGAGACAACTTATGGTGCACCCCTGCGAGCAAAGCTACGGCTGATTTATAAAGAGACAGGAGAGATAAAAGAGCAGGATGTCTTTATGCGGGATATTCCCATAATGGCTGAACGCGCCACATTTATCATCAATGGAGCAGAAAGGGTTGTGGTCAACCAACTCCACAGGTCACCTGGTATCTATTACTCTTATGATAAGACAGAAGACCTGTATTCCTGTAGAATCCTTCCATATCATGGAGCCTGGGTAGAGTTTGAGATAGACCCAACCAACCTTGTCTATGCAAGGCTCAGTAAGAAAAGGAGAATTTTAGTAACAACCCTATTGCGTGCACTTGAATATAATTCAAACACGGAAATACTCTCCCTTTTTTCCAAAAAGAAAAAATTCCTTCCTGTAACTAAAAAGCTCCTTTCAATGAGGCTTGCGGAAGAGGTTCTTGATGAAAAAGAGAGACTTGTGGCAAATGCAGGGGATAGGATAACAGAAGAGATGATTGAATCACTTAAAAAAGCAGGAGCTGTAAAGGTTGCTGTTTTTCCTCCAGACCAAACCCAGATTTTGCCAATCTTGAATACATTGGAGAAAGATGAAGCCACCACATTAAAAAAGGCTTTGCTGAAGATTGCCGGCATTTTAAGACCAGGAGAGCCTCCTAATGCAGAGAATACCAAAGATGGCTTGAATAAGATGCTTTTTGATCAGAAGTTTTATGACTTAGGAAATGTGGGCAGGTATAAGATGAATCAGAAGTTAAGGCTCAATATTCCTTCTTCTCAAAGGGCTTTAACCAAGGAAGATATAATAGAATCGATAAAATATCTGATATCCTTTGCCAATGGAGAAAAGAGAGCAGATGATATTGATCACCTTGGAAACAGAAGGATAAGGAGCGTTGGAGAGCTTCTTTCTAACCACTTGCGGGCAGGATTTGCGAGGATGGAGAAGTCTGTAAAAGAGAAGATGACTATGCAGGACCTTGATACAATGACACCTCAAAGCGTAATGAATGTTCGACCAATCACTGCAGGTATCCAGGAGTTCTTTGGCTCATCCCAGCTCTCGCAGTTTATGGACCAGACAAATCCATTATCAGAGCTTACCCACAAAAGAAGGCTGTCTGCCCTTGGTGTTGGCGGTTTAACAAAAGAGAGGGCAGGGTTTGAGGTTCGAGACATCCATTTGTCACACTACGGAAGGATATGTCCCATAGAGACGCCAGAAGGTCCAAATATCGGCTTGATATCTTCTCTCTCTGTCTATGCCAGACCAGATGAGTTTGGATTCCTTGAAACACCATATTTCAGGGTAAAGGAAGCAAGGACAACAGATGAGATTGTCTATCTTACCGCAGATCAGGAAGGAAGCTACAATATAGCTTATGCTGGAACAAGCATTGATGAAAACGGAAAATTTACTGATGAGACAATATCTGTGCGTAGGGGTGAGGAATTCCCCACAGTGCCAAGGGAGAAAGTTGACTTTATTGATGTCTCACCGAAACAACTTCTCTCTATCTCTACAGCTCTTATTCCTTTTTTAGAGCACGACGATGCCAACAGGGCGCTTATGGGTTCAAATATGCAGAGACAGGCTGTTCCTCTTCTCTATTCAGAAGCACCCTTTGTAACAACAGGGATGGAAGAAAAGATTGTTCGCGATTGTGGCATAGCTGTTGTGGCTAAAGCTGATGGTCTGGTAAAAAAGGTTACTGCAGATAGGATTGAGATAGAAGAGACCAACAAAAAGAAGAAAACGATATACAACTTAATAAAGTACAGCAGGTCAAATCAGGGAACCTGCATTAACCAGAGACCTGTGGTCAGAGAGGGCCAAAGAATAAAAAAAGGTGATATTATTTCAGGAGGACCGTCTATTGATAATGGAAAATTGTCCTTAGGCAAGAACCTTCTTGTTGCCTTTATGCCTTGGGAGGGCTATAACTTTGAGGATGCTATTATTCTCTCTGAAAGGATGTTAAAAGAGGATATTTTTACATCCATCTATATAGACAAGTTTGAGATTGAAGCCAGGGATACTCAGCTGGGAGCTGAATCTATAACCCGCGATATTCCGAATATAGGGGAAGATGCTCTAAAAAATTTAGATGAGCGGGGAATTATAAGGATGGGAGCTATTGTCAGAGCTGGAGATATATTAGTTGGCAAGGTAACACCAAAGGGAGAGAAGGACCTATCTCCTGAATATAAGCTCCTCTACTCTATATTTGGAGAAAAGGTGAGAGAGGTAAGGGATACATCCCTCAGAATGCCCTATGGTGATGAGGGAATAGTCACAGAGATAAAGCATTTTTCTACCAAAAATGGAGATAACCTGCCTACAGGAATAGAAGATTTAGTCAAGGTATTTGTAGCCAAAAGGAGAAAGATTACTGTAGGCGATAAGATGGCTGGTCGCCACGGAAATAAAGGGGTTGTATCCAAGATACTTTTAGAAGAAGATATGCCCTATCTTCCAGATGGAACGCCGGTTGATATAATTCTGAACACTTTGTCTATTCCTTCCCGTATGAATGTGGGTCAGCTCTTTGAAACCTACCTTGGATGGGCAATAAAAGAACTTGGAGAAGAATCTGCAGTCTGCCCTGTCTTTGACTCAGCTTCCGAAGAAGAGATAAAGGATATGCTTAAAAAAGCAGGTCTTCCAGAGGATGGAAAGATTACCCTGTATGATGGAAGGACGGGAGAACCTTTTGAGAACAAGGTCTCTTGTGGATATCTCTACATAATGAAGCTCGCCCATTTAGTTGAGGATAAGGTTCATGCCCGTTCAATCGGACCATATTCTTTGGTCACTCAGCAACCTCTGGGTGGAAAGGCTCAGTTTGGTGGACAG
>JAGUXG010000162.1 GCA_020061965.1 bacterium | reverse complement strand
TGTAGGTTGTAAGTTGTAGGTTGAAGAAGTAGAACAAATAACATACAACTTACAACATCCTAAACTTACAACCTCAGGCTCTCTTTGTAAACCTGATTTCTTTGGGTATACATTCATGTTAGCATTCCTTCTTTTTCTGTGATTCTCAGCGAACTCTGCGTCTCTGCGGTGATCTATCTGGTACGGCTGAGAGGAATTGAACCTCCAACCTTAAGATTCGAAGTCTTCCGCTCTATCCATTGAGCTACAGCCGCTATAGGAATTTTAGATTTCAGATTGAGATCCTTTCCTTTTGATGAAAGACTATGTCAAAAATCATGCGACAAAGGAATAGGGCGGCAAACATTGAGCCGAATATACCGATGCTTAAGGTTACGGCAAAGCCGCGAACAGGGCCTGTGCCAAAGTGATAGAGAATGAAGGCAGCTATTAAAGCAGTAAGGTTTGAGTCAAGGATGACCAAGTATGCCCTTTTGAAACCTGCATCTATTGCCCCTTTCAGAGACTTTCCAGCCTTTAGCTCCTCTTTTATCCTCTCAAAGATGAGAACATTGGCATCAACGCTCATACCAATTGTAAGGACAAGACCAGCAATGCCAGGAAGGGTGAGAGTGGCTCCAAAGCCTGCCAATACTCCAAGGAGAAACGCCATATTATAGGCCAAACCAAGGATTGCCACTACACCAGAAAATTTGTAATAAGCTATGATGAAAAGAGCAACAATGATAGTGGCAACAATCCCTGCCAGCAATCCCTTTTGGACAGAATCCCGACCTAAAGATGGCCCAACAGTTCGATTCTCAACGATCTTCACTGGCGCAGGCAGGGTTCCTGCCCGCAGGACAACAGCCAGATCCCTTGCCTCTTCTCTGGTAAAGCTCCCCTCAATCACGGCTCTTCCATCAGGAATCCTGCTGTTTATCTTCGGAGCAGACTTTACCTTTCCATCAAGGACAATAGCCAATTGTTTACCTACATTCTCACCTGTAACTTTGGCAAACTTTCTGGCACCTATTGCATCGAACTCCAGAGCAACGACTGTGGATAAACCCAAGCCACTATTTGAGCTTCTTGAAAGATACGCATCATCCAAATATTCGCCTGTAAGTTCAGCCTTTTCTTTGACTAAATAATTCTTCCCATCCGCATCCTTTAATATCTGCCAACCCTTATTTGGACCAACCTCTAAAGCCTTACTCAATCCATCCTCATCAACTAACTTAAATTCAAGCAAAGCTGTTTCACCAATTATCTTCCTTGCCCTTTCTGGGTCGCGCAGACCAGGAAGCTCAACAACAATAACCCTATTCTCACCCTGTCCCTGAAGCTGGACTACAGGCTCTGCAACCTGAAACTCATCTACCCTGTTCCTGATAACCTCCAAGCTCCTCTCACATGCATCCTTTGCCTTGTCCTGTGGCAGACCTGTTGTATCCGGGACTAAAACAAGGTGCATACCACCAACAAGGTCAAGCCCTAACTTGAGTGACCTCGTGTAAAGGTAAAAGAATGATACCCCTAAAATAGCCAAAACCAAAATAACCTTCCAGCCCATTCCTTTTCGCATTGCCCTATTATACCTTGAGCCTCATATTTATGTCAAATTTTTCTTGTTCTAATCAGCAAGACAAAGATTGATTATAGTCAACACATTAAATCTTTGTAACACTTTACTCATCTGAAGTAAAATTAAAAAGGAGGGATACTATACTTCTCCCACAAGATAGAAGGATCCGCAGACGACTATCATTTCAGAGGCTCTGGCTATTCTCTTGGCAAAGATGAGGGCATTTTGAGGGTCAGGGATTATCTCTATCTCTTTTGTCCATTGCTTTGCCGCTCCCAGCAATACTTCTGGCTCTGCTGCCCTTTCTATCTTTGGCTTGGTAAGGATAAGCCTTTCTGCCTTTAAGTTAGAAAAGAAGCCATTTATATCCTTGTCCGCACACATTCCCACAATGTGAATCTTCCTAAAATTAGAGAAATACTTTTTGAGTAACCTTGAGAGGGCTAAAGCTCCATCTGGATTATGAGCACCATCCAATAGGATTAAAGGGTCCTGTGAGATAATCTGGGCTCTGGCTGGGATGAAGGCAGAAGATAGTCCTTTTCTTATCTCTTCTGCCTTCACGGGTAAATTATCTTTCAAAACGCAAAGGCAGGCGATGGCTAATCCGGCATTCTTTACTTGATGATCCCCAATCAGTTGTAAAGCAAGGTTATCATAAGAAATATCTCCCATCTTAAAGGAGAAGCCTTTATAGCCTCCTTCGGAAGTGAAATCATCAAATACAGGCGAACCCCTCTCATGGGCTATATCCCTTATCACCGAGAGGTCAGAAGAGATAACAGGAATGCCTTTCTTTATGATTCCAGCCTTCTCTTTCGCAATCTCTTCTATGGTATCACCAAGCCACTCGGTATGCTCAAGTGATATTCTGGTGATGACAGAGGCAATTGGCGTGATGATATTTGTGGCATCCAACCTTCCACCAAGCCCTGTCTCAATCACAGCAACATCAACCTTCTCCTCGGCAAAGTATAGGAAGCAAGTAGCAGTGAGAACCTCAAAGTATGTTGGTGGTTCATCCCAGGAACTTACCCTCTCTTTTATTCTCAAGAGAAGTTTCTCTAATCTATCATCTGAGATTAAAGTGCCATCAATCTGTATCCTTTCATTTACAGCCTTAAGGTGTGGTGAGGTATATGACCCAACCCTGTATCCTGCCTCTTTTAGGATAGAAGCAAGCATAGTTGAAACAGAGCCTTTGCCGTTTGTTCCAGCAATATGAATGAATCTAATCTCTTTTTCTGGATGCGCCAGATGAGAAAGAAGCCTCTCTATCCTTTCTAATCCAAGCCTCATCCTGAATTGACCAAGCAAATCGAGCCATGAGAGGCTATCTATCATCTTTTACAAATAAAATGCCAATAAGGCAGATGTTCCGAGACAACTACTGAGCTAAAGGTATCCTTCAGAGTTAGAATCTCCTTTTTGCTGAATCTCTGCTCTATGCCCGTAAAAAACCTGTCATAAACATCTTGAGATATGCGTTTTAACCCTTTATCACAATAGGTATCATAGAGCGGGATGCGAGAAGAAAAGCCCAATGGCTTAACAACCTTTCCCAACCAGATAAGTGGAGTATAGACAAGCAAAGCCACTAAATAGGTGAAGATGGATCTAAATAGAGGATTTCTAATCTTTGAGACCAGATTTCTGATAAGTGTGACCATTGATAGCAAAACACGAAAGTAAATAGGCCTATTATCTAAGGAATAATATAGATAGATAAGCAGGTAAGGAGAAAATCTACCAAGGCGACGCACTTCATTCAAGCCATTGGTTGGCAAATGATGAAGAACACCAAGAGAAAAGATAAAATCAGCAAAATCATCTCTGAAAGGTAGATGCATCAAATCTCCCATAAAGAATATTGCATTCTTTGCTTCAGCCAGATTTCTTCGAGCTACAAATATGCTCTCTGAAAAATCTAATAATATCAGCTCTTTGCATCTATCCTTTAAGAAATAGCTCCACCTCCCTATTCCGCAACCTAAATCCAAGACCCTTGAGTTTAAAAGGGAATTCACATCAATTAGATCAAAATATCTTTGAAATTCCTCATCATGCTCTGGTAGTATCTCAGAGAACTTTTGCCACTCGCTACCGAAGGTAAATTGTATATCAGAAGCAAAATCAACCCTATTCTGCTCCACCTTCTCTTCTTTTTTGAGCCTCTTTTTTAAGGATAGAGGATATTGCCCTGTATCCAAAATAACAATCACATCTTCTATTATTGGATAAGATTTACCATCAACAACAAGAGAGTCTGTCTCTAAATGCAACTTATTTGCTCCAAAGATATCTTTCAATATCCCTATTTTATCTGCGTAATACATATCAATTTGATTTCCGATTTTAGATTTAATCTTAATCGGCAATTGGCAATCGAAGATCTAAAATATCTTAAATTGGTTTTTCACTTGTTTTATCACCTTTGGAATATGATAGATTATATCCGAAGCAAGAAGAGAATACTCTGTCTTCTCCTTGCAGGCTTCTTCTCCTGCCAAGCCATGAAGATATGCCCCTAAGACTGCGGCATCCTTAACAGATAAACCCTGACCTATCAGACTGGCAATCATCCCGGATAGAACATCCCCTGAGCCTGCCTTCGCCATACCAGAGCAGCCTGTCAGGTTTATATAGGTTTGGCCCTCTGAAACAATTATTGTCCTGGCACCCTTCAGCAGAACAGAGATATTATAATCAGAGGATAACCTTTCTGCAATACCTACCCTATCTTGCTCTATATCCTCTATGCTTTTCCCCAAAAGGCGAGATAACTCTGCCTGGTGTGGAGTTAGCAGAATCTTTTTATCTTTAAGGATTGATATATCTTCTATGGCGTATATTCCATCTGCATCAAGAACTATAGGGATATTTACCCCTTTTATCAGGCTATTTATCAGTTTCCTTGTCTCTGTGTCTCTTCCTATACCTGGGCCAATCACTATAACATCTGCTTTCTTTACCATTTCCATTATTCCATTGTAGGCTGAAACTGAAAGGCTTCTCTTCTTTGTCTCAGGCAGAGGTTTAGTAACTACCTCAAGGAAACCTGCGCCTATTATCTCTACCAAAGATTCTGAGATTCCAAGATAACAAAGCCCTGCACCCATAGACAAAGCAGATTTTGAGCAAAGAAGAGCTGCACCAGTCATCCCGAGAGAACCAGCTATTACAACTACCTTTCCACATTGACCCTTATGGGCATCAGGCTGTCTCTTTGGAAGAAGAAGAGCAGCTTCGCATCTTGTGAGAGCATTTCTCTTTATCTTTGGACAGGCTAAAAGCTCTTCTGGAAAGGAGATTGGCTCTATGATAAGATTTCCAACATAATCTGCACCTGGATAGATAAGAAGACCAATCTTTGCTAGACCAAAGGTTACAGTTATATCTGCCTTTACAGCTGGGCCCAAAGGAATTCCCCTCTCTCCGCAAAGCCCAGATGGAATATCTAAAGAGATGACTGGAACATTTTGGCTGTTTATAAAATCTATGCACTTAGCTATCTCATCAGATGGGGGTTTAGATATGCCTGTCCCAAGCAGTCCATCAACAAAAAGGTCTCCTTGTGCCTGCGAAAGGTCAGTGATGATTGGGATGCCAAGTCTTTCTACTATCTTTAAGTTTGTCTCTCTTTCTTTGCTCTGCTTCTTTGATTGAATAACAAAACACTTGACAGAAAGACCTGAGAGAAATAGGTGTCTGGCGACAACAAACCCATCTCCTCCATTGTTCCCTGGGCCACAAAAGATAGTAACATTTCTTCCGCCAACCCTCTCTAACTCTTTTAAGACGACACCTGTAGCAGCAATCCCTGCATTCTCCATAAGAATAAGGCTCGGAATGCCAAAATCGCAAGATGCCTTTCTATCTATCTCCTGCATCTGGTCTGGTGTGACTACTTTCATTCTTCCTCTTTTAATTGTTTATTTACACTAATTATCCAAGGTGTGATGTGTCGTTGAATGAGACCAAAGAAAATATTGGGTTTCCTACTCTAACGATAGTGATAGAGGCATTTGAGGTTGGAATTGACCATATCTTATTGAAATCCATTGAAAGAAGATGGGCAAGCCAGACGCCAATTGTTCCAGAATGGGTGACCACAATACATCTCTCCTCTTCTTTGTGCGAGGCGATTATCTTTTCGAGTGCAGAATTTACCCTATCTCTAAACTTAAAGAGTGTCTCTCCGAGGGGAGGTGAAATCTCGGCTGTCTTTTTGAACCACTGCCTGAAGGTTTCATTCTCCTTCCAAAGGGTTTTACCATCCTTTCCTTCCCATTCACCGAGGTGTATCTCAGAAAGACCCAGGTCAACCTTTATTGGAAGAGAGGTTTTTGATGAGATAATCTCTGCTGTTTGATATGCCCTTTTAAGATGAGAGGAATAGAGAAAAGAGAACTTGAGGCTCTTTAGCCTTTCTGCCACAGCTTCTGCTTGCTCCCTCCCCTTTTTACTTAAATGTGGGTTGCTCTGACCCTGAACACGGTCAATCTTGTTCCAGTTTGATTCTCCGTGCCTTATGAGGTATAGTTCCATCTTTATAAGTGTATAACTGGTGAAAACCAAAGTAAAGAAAAATATTGACAGCTATTATAGCATCCTTAGGGGACATTTTCATTTTGGTATTATAGAGAAATTTTTTGAATCGCCTCTGCCTCTTTTTGTTTTCCAACGAGAGTATAAGCTGCAACATAATTTTTTAAAGTAATCTGAGCCTCCTCGTCCTTATATTTTGGAATCCTTACCCTAAATGATATATCTGGTATCTCTTCCCCACCTGATTGAGCCTTGAAAAAAAGACCTGCTGGAATGAGTGGCCATGACCAGATTAAGTTAGGTGAATCTATGTAGATTGAATGTGCGGCTATGTTATGTTCAATAAACCTATGGAGATAGTCGTTCAGGCTCAGGACAGAAGTCTGCTGCAAGATGGAAAAACTAAACTCTTTTGGATGTCTTTTTTGAAGAAGGATTGGATACCACGGATGTCCCAAAAATGACAGGGTTACTTGAATGAGTTCTGGTCTTTTTCTTAACGCCTGCATATGATATGAGATAGGAAAGCCTGTGATATCGCTTGATTCAAAGATGACTGGAGCATCTCCTATTGTCCGCAAGATATTGCCCCCAACATCATAGGCAAGGTAGTAAGAGGATTTATTGCTGGCTTCATAATTTTTGCCAATCAAGATAAGGGGAATGATAAGAAAAAGAAGAGATATGCCAGGTTTTCTGGCAATGCCTGCCATCCCAAACCCAATAAAGATAGAGAACAAGATGAATGAAGGAAGGTAATAATCTTCAATATTTAAGATGCCATATCTTATGGAATGAAGGATATTAACCACAATAATCAAAAGAAAAAAGAGAATAATCCTTGTCTTTCTTGCTGAAAGGAATAGCCCAATCCCAGAGAGCCAGAGAATGTAAAGAGGAAACTGCTTGGAAAAAAAGGGAATATGAATCTTCAGATTCTGTATGAGGATTTTTGGTGAGGTGACAAAATATGCATGGTAATGCTTGGCTGTGATATGGTAAAAGAGTTTCTCTGTTGTATCCGGATCTCCCCAGTTGAGTGCAGGGTCGCAGCTTGCTCGCAAAGGAAGATATATCCATAAAGTGAAAGGCAAAACAAAGATCAAAAGCATCTTTGAAGAAGTGTAGAGTGTAGAGTGTATAGTGTATAGTGAAGGAAGTTTTGTTTTTGGTTTTTTTCTCCGTGTCTCTCTGTAGTTTTTCAATAAAGTAGCTATTATGAAAAATATAGATGCAGGGACAATGTAGATTGTCTGGAAGTGATGGCAGAAGGAGAGACCTAGAATAAAGAAAAAAAGATAAAGCAATTTCTGACTATGGACTATGGACTGTGGACTATGGACTAATTCTTGCCAT
>JAGUXG010000218.1 GCA_020061965.1 bacterium | reverse complement strand
TGTTTCCCCTCACCTAATATATCGGCATAATTTAAATTATCCTTAAATAATTTTTTTATTTTTGTCAAAGAACACTTCAGATGGGTAAAGTGTTACAAAAAACCTTTGATTTACTCTGCCTGGCAAATGTTATACAAGAGACCCTTCGGCGGATCCTTTTGGCGTGCCGTTGGGAACTACTGCCTCAGCAAAATTATTTAAAGCCTTGATGGTTGATATTGGGCTTATGCGGCACCTTTGTGGTATGCCGGTAGATGTTGAATGTAAAAGATATGAATTTGCTCAGTATTTACAGTGGCGCCATGACGGAACAGTCTGTTGGACAGGAGATGGTTCTACCTCAGAAAGAGAATATTTACTACATCCTAAACTTACAACCTCACTCTCTTTGTAAATATAATTTAGTTGGGTATAAATAAAGTTATTCGTATAATATAATAAGATGAAGAAGAGTCCTTTAATAAAAGATATAATTTTCTTTCTCATCCTCCTTGTGGTGGCTGGAGTCTCTTCTGTCGTGACGATATATCTAATCTCAGGGAGGAATGATTTGATAGAAATTCCAGACATCTCTGGAAAAGATGTTGTTTCGGGCCTGAGCATTCTAAAGAAAAAGGGTTTAGAGCCTGAGACCACTTATGAAAAACACCCATATATTCCAAAGAATTATGTTATCGCTCAGGAGCCTGCACCTGGAAAAAGGGTTCCATCAAACAAGCGGGTAAAAGTGGTTTTAAGTTCAGGAAAGCCTAAGCTCGCAACCCTTGAGATTAGAGGAAAGACGCTCTCATCTGCAAAAATTTTGCTCTCCCATGCAGGCTTACGAGAAGGCTTCCTAACCTATATCTATTCCGATGAACCAAAGGATACAGTCATATCTTTTCGTCCCCAGAGTGGTGAGCTGATGAGGGGCGAGAAGATAAACCTTCTTATCTCGCAGGGTATAGAGCCTGAGCCTTTCTTTATGCCGGATCTTATAGGCAAAGATATTGATGAGGCGACCATGACTGTGAAAGCGATGGGGTGTCTTCTTGGCACGATAACCATAGGCAGTGGTACTAAAAAGACAGTTATAAAACAAGAACCTGTTGCCTACATGAGAACAAACAAAGGGGCTGTGGTAAATCTCACAGCAGGAGCCAAATAATAGCTGATTGAAATGTTAAAGATTGCGATTATTGCTGGAGAGCCTTCAGGCGATATGTATGGGGCAAGATTAGTGGAGGCACTGAAGAAAAAGACTCCTGCTTGGTTTTTTGGAATGGGTGGGGTTCAAATGAAAGCCTCTGGCGTAGAATTATTCTGGGAAATGCCCTTGAGTATAGTTGGAGGAATAGAGGCATTATTTGCTATCCCTAAGGCATTATCCCTTCTAAAGGAGGTTGTCCATAAGCTACGAGAGACCAAGCCAGATCTTCTCATACTGATAGACTTTGCTGAGTTTAATCTTTGCCTTCTCAAAGCAAGCCATTCATTAGGGATAAAGACCTCCTGGTTATTTCCACCAACAGCCTGGGCATGGAGGCCAGGCAGAGCAAAGGCTGTGGCTCGTTTATGTGATCTAGTAATCTCCACGCTACCCTTTGAAGCAGATTTTTATAGAGCAAGTGGCGCAAAGGTGATCTTTGTTGGCCATCCCCTCTTAGATATAGTAAAGCCCAAAGGAAGATTTGCTCTCAGTGGTTCTCAAATCATAGGACTTCTTCCTGGAAGCAGGAGAAGCGAGGTAAAGAGGCTTCTTCCAATTATGGTAGATGCTGTGAAGAGGCTTTCTCTTCATAGAAAAGATACCTTCAGTCTTCTTATTCTTTCTGAAGCTATCCAAAGGGAACAAGTTGAAAAAGAGATTAAGGGAATCCCTTGCAAGATAATCTCTGACTGCCGATATGAGGCTATGGCAGGAGCAGATATTCTCTTGGTAGCCTCTGGAACAGCGACCCTTGAGGCAGCTATCCTCAAGATACCTTCAGTCATCCTATATAAGATGGATCTAATCTCCTGGCTTTTGGCTAAATCCTTTGTTAAGACAAAATTTATTGGTCTTCCTAATATAATTGCTGGCAAAGAGGTCTTCCCAGAACTTCTTCAAAGAGAGGCAAAAGCAGAGAATGTTATTAAGTGTATAGAGAAAATCCTTGAAGATAGGTCTGGTATTGAGAAAGAGCTTGATGTCATAAAAGAGATGCTTGGGTCAGAGGGTGCTATGAATAGGGCAAGCGAGGCATTGCTTGGGCTATAAAATATATTCCTTGACTCAAGTGGCATTTTCTCGGTAAAATCATTTTTAATGAAAGTGATAAAAGACCCTGTTAAAATACAGGCTATAGTAGACAGAATAAGACCAGTCAAAAAGATTGGTCTTATCCCAACAATGGGCGCCCTCCACAAGGGTCATATAAGTTTGATAGAATCTGCAAAAAAAGAGGCTGAATTTATTATTGTCTCTATATTTGTCAATCCTATTCAGTTTGGCCCAAAAGAGGATTATAAAAACTACCCAAGAAAGCCTGGCGAAGACAATAAAATATTGGAAGATTTAGGGGTAGATATACTCTTTTCTCCATTTGTTATAGACCTATATCCAAACCCACAGACTACCTTTATTCATATTCCGTCTTTAGAAAAACTACTTTGTGGAAAGGTTAGGAATTGGCACTTTAAGGGTGTCTTGACTGTTGTGGCCAAGCTATTTAACATTACAAAGCCTCATTTTAGCTACTTTGGACAAAAGGACTATCAGCAGGCTTTAATGATAAGAAGAATGACTAATGAACTAAATTTTGATCTCAAGATACGGCTTTCTCCGACTATCAGAGAGGATGATGGTCTGGCTGTCTCCTCAAGAAATATCTATCTTTCTAATGAAGAAAGAAAGAGAGCAAATCTTCTCTATCTATCTCTAAAAGAGGCAGAGGCTTCTCTTAGAAAAGGAGAAGACCCTATAAGCACAATAGAAAAGCAAAAGCTTTTGATAGAAAAAAATGGTTTTATTCTTAATTACTTTGAGATAGTAGATCCAGAGACCCTGAAGCCATTGGATGAAGTAAAAGATAGAGCCCTTATCGCTGTTAGTGCAAAGACTGGAAAGACCATGTTGATTGATAATCTTATTTACGAATGATCATATCCTGGAACACGACCTACGAATGTAATCTGAGGTGTAAGCACTGTTATCGGGATGCAGGGGAAAAAAAGAAGGGTGAGTTATCCAAAGAAGAGGGGTTCTCGCTTTTAGAGGAACTGGCTCATGCAGGCTTTAAGATAGTCATCTTTTCTGGGGGAGAACCACTTCTTAGAAAGGATATTTATGAACTGATAGCTAAGGCTAAATCTTTAGGCCTTAAGCCTGTACTTGGCACAAATGGAACCTTGCTCACAGAAGGGGTGGCAAGGAACCTGAAAGAAGCTGGCATAGAGAGGATTGGAATATCCCTTGACTCCATAGACTCTTCTTGCCACGATGAATTTAGACAAAGAAAAGATGCCTATCAATCAACACTGGCCGGGATAGAGGACTGTAAAAATGCTAGGCTGGAATTTCAGATACATACCACTTTGATGGATTTTAATGAAGGGAATTTAGAAAGGATAACGGACTTAGCTGTGAAGGTCGGGGCTCGTGCTCACCATATATTCTTTATTGTTTCTGTGGGAAGGGCAATGCAAAATGCAAGATGTAAAATACAGAATGTAAAATTATATGAAGAAATCTTGCATAGAATTTTGGCCAAGCAGAGAGAAGTGGAGATAGAGCTAAAGCCTGTTTGTGCGCCTCAGTTTGTAAGGATAGCCAAGGAGATGGGTTTAGAGACAAGATTCCAAAGAGGATGCCTTGCTGGGATAAGCTATTGTTGTGTTCTGCCAGAGGGTCATCTTCATCCCTGCCCATATCTGCCTATTAGCTGCGGTAATATCAGGGAGAAAGGTTTTTTTGAGATTTGGAAAACAAGCGAGGTCTTCAAAAGATTGAGGGAGCAGGATTATAGTGGTAAATGTGGAGTCTGTGGTTATAAAAAGGTATGTGGAGGCTGTAGGGCAAACAGTCTTCAATATTCTGGAGACTATTTAGCTTCTGACCCCTGGTGTTCGTATAGACAAGTTAGCAGGAATTAGAAATTGAGTGGACTGCTACTATGACTCAAATTGACAAAAGGATTCTAAATGAGATACAGAGAGATTTTCCTGTCTGCCAGCGACCATTTAAGACCTTAGCTGAAAGGTTGAATCTGAGTGAAGACGAGGTCTTCAATAGGGTTTGCAGTCTGAAAGAGAGAGGAATCATCAGAAGGGTTGGTGCCTCCTTTGACTCAAGAAAATTAGGTTGGACAAGTACCTTAGTGGCAATGAAGATTCCAGCGCTACTTTTAGAAAAGACACAGGATTTGCTCAATCAATACGATGAGATTACCCATGCCTATCTGCGGGATGATGAGTATAACCTCTGGTTCACGGTGATTGCCCCATCAAAAGAATGGATCTCCTCTATCCTTTCAGAAATACAGAAAAAGACAGGGATTTCAGAGATGTTTGACTTGCCTGCTGTTAAAAGGTTTAAGGTTGAGGCTATTTTTAACTATAACGATGAAGATTGACAAGATAGATAAAGAGATAATTAAAGAGATGAGTGGAGATATGGCTTTGAGCAAGTCTCCGTATCAAACAATCGCAAAGAGATTAGGTATCGGCGAAAAAGAGATGTTGGTAAGGATAAATGAATTAAAAAGGACTGGAACGATAAGGCGGGTGTGTGCTATACTCTATCATGTTCCTGCAGGCTATTCTTTCAATGCTATGGTGGTTTGGAAGGTGAACCCTGATGATGTTGAGAGAGTAGGCAAAGAGATGTCTCGATTTGCGGAGGTTACTCATTGTTATGAAAGGGTAGTAAATTCTTCTTGGGGGTATAATCTCTTTACAATGATTCATGGAAGAGCAAAGGAGACTTGTGAAGATCTGGCAAGGAAAATGGCAGAGAAGACAGGGATAAAAGAGTTCAGGTTCTTATACACCACAAGAGAGCTGAAGAAGATAAGTCCAAAATATCTCTTACAGTAGCAAGAAATACTAAAAAATGAAAAATATGCACTTTATTGGAATTGGTGGCATTGGAATGAGTGGCATAGCTGAGGTGATGCTCAACCTGGGTTTTTCTGTGAGTGGTTCAGACCTTGTCTCTTCATCTATCACCGAGAGGCTGAAGAGCTTGGGCGCTGTTGTCCATAAAGGTCACTACCCAAAAAATCTTAATTCTGCGGATACAGTTGTCATCTCCTCAGCCATTTCAATGGACAACCCTGAACTATCAGAGGCAAGAAAGATGGAGCTTTCTATACTCAGCAGGGCAGAGCTTCTGGCTCATATTATGAGAATGAAGGAGGGAATAGCTGTAACAGGTGCACATGGAAAGACAACAACCACAGCCTTAATATCTGCTATATTGGAAGAAGCAGGGTTCTCTCCAACCTGGATAAACGGTGGAGTCATAAGGAGGGATGGGACGAATGCTAAGCTTGGCAGTGGAAGATATATCGTCGCTGAGGCTGATGAGAGCGATGGTTCATTTTTGAAGCTTGAGGCAAAGATTGTTGTGGTCACCAACATTGACCGTGAACATATGGATTATTTCAAAGATATGTCAGTGATGAGAAAGTCTTACCTTCAGTTTATAAATAAGGCGGAGCTTGCCATCCTCTATTCTGACTGCCCTGGATTAAAAGAGATTATTCCTCAGATAAGGATAGGTTACAGGCTATATGGAGAAGATGGAGAGCTTTCTTCCAGGAATATCAAAGTCTTACAAGATTCAACAGAGTTTGATCTGATAAAGGACGGCAATCTCCTTTCAAAGATTCAACTTAGGCAGATTGGCAGACACAATGTTCAGAACGCATTGGCAGCTATCTCTGTTGGAAAGGAGCTTGGAATTTCTGACGAAGTTATCAAGAGAGCATTAACCAATTTTAAGGGTGTTGAGAGGAGGTTGCATATTCGAGGAGAAAAGAACAATATAATGGTTGTTGAGGATTATGGACATCATCCTACAGAGATACGGGCAACCTTAGCCGCAGTAAAAGAGGCTTGGAAAAGAAGATTGATTGTCATCTTTCAGCCTCATCGATACACCAGAACAAGGGATATGATGGATGAGTTCGCCACATCTTTTTGTGATGTAGATATACTGATTTTGACCCCAATCTATCCTGCTTCAGAGTCTTCAATTCCCAATGTTTCATCAGAAAAATTAGCAGAGGCTATTGAAAGCCACCATAAAAATGTCTATCTTGCGAGCCAAAAAGAGGAAGCTGTATCTATGGTAAAAGATAGGGCAAGAGCTGGAGATGTCATCCTCCTCCTTGGGGCTGGAGATATAAACAAAATAGCAGACCAGATTTTATACTCAAGAAACACAAAGTTTACCGAAAAAATATGTGATAAAAGGGAGGATAGGATTCAAGGGTTTAAGTGATGGATTTCCTTGATTTCATCTCA
>JAGUXG010000184.1 GCA_020061965.1 bacterium | reverse complement strand
TGTTTTGACCATGAAAGCATTAGACCTTGATAAATTATTTCAAATAAAATTTAATCACTCACCCCCAGAAGGGGGTCATGATGTACATGGGATGTCCTTGTATTTTTAGTATACAATCTTTGCTTAGTTCAAGCTAAACAAAAAATGAAGATACTTGTAACAGGAGGAGCAGGCTATATTGGGTCTCACTTGGTGGACAGGCTTCTTGAAGAAGAAGAGGTTTGTGCAGTTGACAACTTGACCACAGGAAATGTTGAAAATATCCAGCATAACCTCAACAATCCAAAATTTCAGTTTATAAATGACTCTGTCTTAAATGAAGAATTGATGGAGAAGCTCATCAAGGGATGTGATGTAATTTATCACTTAGCAGCTGCAGTTGGCGTAAAGCATATTGTAGATGACCCATTGACCTCTATCAAGACAAATGTCAAAGGCACTGATATTATCCTTGATCTTGCCCATAGGTATTGGAAGAAGACACTCATTGCCTCAACCAGCGAGATATATGGAAAGTCCAATCAAATCCCCTTTGATGAACATAGCACAGAAAGGGTTCTTGGCTCAACAAAGATTGACAGATGGGCATACTCTACCTCAAAGGCAATAGATGAACACTTAGCCTTTGCCTATTCTAAGAAAGGATTACCTGTAGTCATTGTCAGATACTTCAACTCTTATGGTCCAAGGATAGATGAGAAGGGATATGGCACTGTTGTTGCCAGGTTTATCAAACAGGCACTCAAGGGAAGACCAATTACTGTCCACGGAGATGGAAAGCAGACAAGGTGCTTTACCTATGTTGATGACACAGTCAGAGGAACAATCGCTGCTTGCACAACAAAAGGTGCAGAGGGCGATGTTTATAACATTGGCTCAAACTATGAGACATCAATATATCAATTGGCTGTGCTGATAAAAGAGCTTACAGGTTCCTCCTCTGAGATTACATCAACCTCTTATGAGAGTTATTATGGCAAAGGGTTTGAGGATACAATAAAAAGGGTTCCATCCATTATCAATGCCAAGAAGAAGCTGAAATTTGAGGCAAAGGTGAGCCTACAAGATGGTTTGAAGAAGACGATTGAATGGTGCAAAAAGAACTACACATTTTAGATCTTAGATTACCGATTTTCGATTAAAAAATCTAAAATCTAAAATCGATATTATGAAGTTGTGGCAAAAAGATTATACGCCAAACAAAAGGATAGAAACCTTTGTAGTTGGAAAAGATTATCTCTTAGATCAATCACTTGTCAGGTTTGATTGCCTGGGGAGTATAGCTCATATCAAAGGACTGTTGGATATAGGCATACTCACTCAAGATGAGTTTTGCACCTTGAAAAAAGGCCTTCTTGAGATTATCGAGCTTGATACAGAAGGAAGGTTCATCATCCAATTTAATGATGAGGATGTCCACACCAAGATAGAGAATCACCTCGTAGAAAAACTTGGAGATGTTGCCAAAAAGATTCATACGGGAAGATCAAGGAACGATCAGGTTTTAACTGCCATCAGGCTCTATGCCAAAGAAAGGTTTCTTGCCATAGAAGAAAAGGCAATCTCTCTCTCCCTATCCTTTCTTACCTTTGCTGAAAAATACCTTATGATTCCTATGCCAGGAAGGACTCACCTCCAGAAGGCTATGCCATCATCACTCGGTCTTTGGGCAGGGGCTTTTAGCGAAAGCACCCTTGACAATCTTATTATTATGGACGCAGGCTATGAACTTTACGACCAATCTCCGCTGGGCTCAGGCGCAAGTTATGGAATTCCATTGCCTTTGAACAGGGAGCTGACCGCAGAGCTTCTTTCTTTCTCAAAGGTTCAGAGAAACACCCTCTATGCAAACAATAGTCGAGGAAAGTTTGAGGTGTCTCTTTTAATGAGTTTGCTGGGCGTAACATTTGATATTTCAAAGTTTTCTAATGACCTTATCCTCTTTCTCCTTCCTGAATTTAATTATTTTGAGCTTCCAGAGGAATTTTTTCTTGGCTCATCAATTATGCCCCAAAAAAAGAACCCCTCTTTCTTAGAGATGATAAGAGCAAAGTCTAACACCTTTATCTCTTTAGTCTTTCAAATAGTCTCTATCGTCAATAATCTTCCTTCAGGCTATAATCAGGACTTTCAGGAGACAAAGGAGCCGTTTATTAAGGGTCTTGATATGGCCGAAGAACTGATAGAGATAGCCAGTTTGATAATTGAGAACTTGAAACCCAATGAGGCTTCCCTAAGAAAGGCTTGCACACCAGAGATATTCGCCCAGGATAAAGCGATTGAGTTAGTAAAAGAAGGGATGCCATTTAGAGAGGCTTACAAAAAGATAGCTAAAGAGATAGACAAGGTTAAGACCTCTGAGATTGAGGAAGCCTTAAAGAAGAGAAGCCACATTGGAGGAACAGGAAACCTCGGGCTTCCAATCCTGAGAGAAGAGATTTTGAACAAACAGAAAGAGATTGTCCAAAGGAAAGAGAACTGGAAAAAGAGGCTATCAAAACTTATTATACCCAAGTAAACCTGATTTACTTAGGTATAAAATATGGCAGATATTCTTTTATCAAATCCCAGAAAGGCATATCGCTATAAGCTCTGATCGCCACATAGCACTTGCCACACTGATTATGCTTGGTGAAATCCTCTATCATTTCAGTTTGAGCGGAATATTGTTTATCTGGTTTCATTGAGCAAGGGTTTAACAATCCATCTGGACGGACAACCAGAAACCTCCTGCCTGCGTTACAATTAGGAATATGACCATTTCTAAAGAATTCGTGGGTTCGCAGGAGAATAGTAGAAAAGTTCATGATGTGATCTCCTTTTCTTTTCAGTTGAATCAGCTCTTGAATTGTTTGTCGTAACATCTCTAATTCTTCCTTTGAGGAGATAAAAAAATCATCGTTTCCTGTCCGCAGACTGCAATAGGCACTATATGAGATAGGCACACCCCATTCCTTTGCTTTATTGAACAATTGCACAAGATAAGGCAAGTTTGCTCGGGTTATAGCGGAATTCAAGGCAATGTCATTGTAAGGAAAATCAGACGCAAGATTAGGGATGGTCTCCGATAAATGTGAATACAACCCCTTGTGTCTGCGAAACTCGTCATGCTTGGCATTGGGAAAGTCAAGAGAGACAGAAAATCTATCTACCCCAGCTTCCTTTAATGCTTTGTATTTCTTGGCGTTTAATAATGCGCCATTTGTTACAAAAATGATGTATGGTAGCCCATTCTTCTGCTTGATTGCTCTAACTATATCCACCACATCCTCTCTTAAGAGCGGTTCACCGCCTGATATTTGGATGAAAGGAGGACGCAATCTCCTGATCAAATCGCTATAGTCTGCTGGCGAAAGTAATATTGTTTCTTTCTTGATGCCTCCTTTATCACAGTGTTGGCAATCAGCATTACAAGAATGCGTCACCTCAAAAGAGACGCAAAGTGGCAGCGAGGCAAAATAATTACAGATTGAACTTAAAAAAACTTGTATAGCCATCATTGAAACAGTATAATAACGGAACCTTTGTAAAAATGTCAAATACAAACAGTCCTCACAAAAAGTGGCAGATATTTTCGCTCTTCATAGCAATTTTTGCTATCATAGAGTTGGTAGTTGTCCTTGTTTTGCCGGCATACCATGCCTTAGCCTGGTTCTTTTTCTACACCGCCATTTCCAATTTCTGTATTCCATGGTTACCTCATGAACCCGCAGTACTGCTCTATGGAACACTTTTTTCTCCCTGGCTTGTCGCCATTTGCGGTGGAATAGCAACCTGTTTTATGGAGTTGTTTAATTATCAAATTCTTCAGTGGATTATGAAATTAAAACCACTTGAGGTTCTAAAAGAAAAGCAGGTCTATCAAAAATTTGAGTCTTATTTCAAAAAGGCACCCTTTTTCTCCCTTGTATTTGCTGGTTTTACACCCATTCCTTTTGCACCGTTCAGAATCTTTGTAACTATTTACTCATCTGAAGTGTTTTTTCTTTAACCTATTGAAATTCAACAACTTACGAGATTTCACTAAACATTTTGGTAAAATCGTAAGTACTTGTAAATCAACGACTT
>JAGUXG010000007.1 GCA_020061965.1 bacterium | reverse complement strand
TCAAGAAACACGAGGTTTACCGAAAAATTTTTGCCAATAATCTGGAAATTTTTAGTAAAGGGTGGATAATTCCTCTTTGTAAAGATGAAGATTTCCAATTGTCAAAGAACAGCTTCAATCTCGGTAAAAATATTTATCAAAATCTAGTTTTTTTTTGCAAACCTGTTGTGGAAGAGTATAAGGCGAGGGAGATGTTGGATGAGGCAAAGAGAAGCTTTGCTGATAAAGGAAAGGCAAGGGGTATGCTTTTAGAGGTTTTGGAGGCAGAGACTGAAAACTTAGAAGCCTTGAGGCTTTTGGGGGATGAATACTCCGAAAGGTATAATCTGCTTATCAGGAGGTGGTATGATAGGTATAAAGGTGCTATTGAAGTTATAGAAAAAGGCTCTTATGATGCGTCTGCTCTTGAAAGAAGGGATGAGTTTTCTGAGAAGCTCTCTATCTTGGCAAATGAGATTGGTTTATTGAAACAAGAAAGCAAGGATGAGTCGCCCTTTTCTGTTGTCATTACAAAGATATATGAACTCAGAGATGGGGATGAGAAGGAGAGGGATAGGCTCCTCTCAGAACTCGGCAACTCCTATTTCTTTCCAGAGGTCTTACGGAGACAGGCACAAGGCTTAAAAAGGGAGCCAAAGGAGGCAGGTCTTATAGCCATAACTCTTCTTTTTGAACTCCTCTTAGATGGTGATTTCTCAAAGATAACAAGCTATGAAGGGCTAAAGAGCTATATTGAGAAGGCACTAAAGGGAAGGATCTCTGATTTCTTGAAAGAGGAGTCTGGCGTATCACAAGAGGAAGATCTTTTTCGTAAAAGAGATATGGTCATAGATGACCTAAGAGCAGAGCTTAACAGAGAACCTACACTTGATGAAGCCATAGAAAGACTTGGCTGGTCCAAAAGAAAGTGGTTTGAGCTCGAGAGGATGAAAGAGAGGACTAAATAAAAAAACATTTAAGGTTTTTTCAAAAAATGCCGATAAATATATAAGAGGGAGGAAGTTCATTTATGAAACACCCATTTTTGCAAGATGGATAAAAAAAAATGAAATATACCTAAGTAAATCAGGTTTACAAAGAGAGTGATTGTAAGTTTAGGATGTTGTAAGTTGTAGGTTTGGATCTTATTTATTTTACTTCTTCAGCCTACAACTTATAACCTACAACAAAAATTTTTGAAAACCTAAAGTTCCGTGAGTATAAATATTATGAATGGAGTGAGTGGAGTTTCATCATCAACTGCAACGATCTCATCAGCCTCGCAAAAGATGGGCTTAGGTAAGAATGAGTTCTTAAAGCTTTTGACAAAACAGCTTCAAAACCAGAACCCGCTTGAGCCAATGGACAATGCTGGGTTTATTGCTCAGCTGGCTACATTTTCCCAGTTAGAACAGCTTATAAATATGAATGAATCCTTCAGTAGTTTTATGAACTCTTCCACAAAGAGTTCTGCACTCTTTATGTTGGGAAAAGAAGTTAAGGGGACAACAGTGGATGGGACAACGGTTGTGGCAAAGGCAATGGCTGTTGAGTTTAAGGAAGGAAAGACTATAGTCACCTTAGAAGGAGATATTAAGGTGCCTTTTGAGAATATATTAAAGGTTAAGGAGGTATAGAAGATGTTAAGGTCAGTCTATTCAGGGATTACAGGGATGCGGATCAATCAAATGTGGTTTGATGTGATCTCAGAAAATATGGCGAATGTGAACACGCCTGGTTTCAAGAAGTCCAGAATCAGTTTTGAGGACTTGTTAAACCAGACATTTGAGGGTGCGATGCAACCGAGGGGTGATCTTGGAGGGACAAATCCAATGCAGATAGGTCTGGGTAGTACCGTAAGCAGTATTCAGGTTATTCACACCCAGGGGACTGTCAAAGAGACACAGGTGACGACAGACCTGATGATCAATGGTGAGGGATACCTTGTTGTTTCAGGTGGAGGCGAGACAAAGAGCTATAGCCGTGCAGGAAACCTTGGTTTTGATAATAGCGGTAATTTGGTCAACCTTTCTAATGGATACAAGGTGCTTGGCTGGAATGCTGAAAGGGATTCAGTCACTGGCCAGCTCATAATGGATTCTAACAACAAGACCAAGATAGACACAAGTGGCGTCCTTACGGGCATGAAGATAACCAAGAACGATATTATGTCTCCAAAGGCATCAACCAAACTCAGTTTTGAGGGAAATCTGAATGAAGGAATGAAGACTGCCTTTGACTCTGCTAACCTTAACTTAGTCAAATATGTGAAGAGTGTTGTGCCTGTATCTAAAGGCGGTGCAGGGATCGACCTTTCTACCAGTTGGAACAAAGCTGGGTTTGAGAATCAGCCTACAGGTACAGTCACCATAGGTCCAAAGGGTTATACCTCAACATTCGCTTTGGGCTCAAAGCCTCAGGACCTGATAGATGCCATCAACAACAACTCAGCTACTACAGGAATAACTATGAGTTATAGTGTGGAGGATAAGTTTGTTCTGAAGACTGACCCAACTAATCAGAGGATAAAGGAGGTGGGTGGAATAATCACCATAAATGAAACACCAGCCTCAGGAAGAACAGGCTTCTTTTCCGAGGCAAAAATTCCCACAGGTGAATATCATGTCTCAATGGATATAAATACTGGTTTTGAGCACCTCCTTGACCCAACAAATCCAGATAACATCTACTTTAGATGGAAGGCAGTCAATCCAGCCAATAATGAGGTTATCTCTACCAATGCTTATTATCGTCAAGAAGAAGACACAGGTATAACGCCAAAGCAGGTGACAGGCGAAGATCTTGGTTATGGTAATGGTTCTACCTATGTCTTTGAGTTTGACAGTGCTGATGTTGATCCTACAAGCATTCAGGTCTATGTTGAGGATCCAACCACAGGTGATAAACAGCTCTATACTCAGTATAAACTACTATTAACTCCGGATCCGGCTGGACTCCAACCAGGATACTCACCTCCAGATTATTCCTATTACTTTGACAGTAACGGCGAGACAGAGTATTTCTATGATCCAACACAAACTGATGTTAAGATAAATATTGGTAAGAGCAATGATGGTAAGGATAGAGTCATCATCTTCAGGACAGGTGGCGCTTATGGTCCATTGGTTTCTGGACAAAAGATAACCGCAGACTATTCAAGGAACGGGTTTAATCTCTCTCAATCAACAGTTGATCAGACAACCTTAGAAATGAAGATAAATGGTGCGACGACAGATAAAGCTGGATACAGGTTTAATAACAACCTTGGAGAGGGTGGTGTTGACCAGATAACCTTCTTTTCTACTGTGAGCAAAGAGGAGGTTGTCCGAAATGCCCTTGATACATCAAGGTCTTTTGCTGAGGCCGGGTTTAATGTTGCCCCTTCATTAGTGATGAGTAGTAACGCACTTAATTCAACTATAACCATCGCCTGGAGTGGTGGGGGCCAGAGCTGGACATCTGGTCTCCTCTCTTCATATGCTACTGTGGCTGACTTTCTGGCTATTGTTGAGGCCTCAGTAAATGGAAAGGCAGGAACAAGCCTGATAAGCTTCTCTTATGACGCTGTTGAGGATAAGTTTAAGTTGGCCAATAAAGCTGGAATATACCTCTGGCAGTCTGATAGAGAAGGGTTTCTTACCCATGCCAAGATGTTTGGTGAAGGAGGGAGTACAGGTGGTTCTATTATCGGTAACTATCTTACTGCTGGTGCCAATCCAGAGAGTAGGGAAGAGGTTGTAGTCAATAAGATTGATCTTTCTAAAGACTTTAAGAGGGCAGGGTTTAACAATGGGTTCAGGGATGCAATTTATAGTTCAGTCAATCCTCCAAACTCTACTATCACTTTCTCCTGGACAACCTCTCAAGGAGACAATGCAATGTGGGTATCTGAACCTTTGGATTCCTATCTCTCAGTCAATGACTTTCTTGACCATGTGAACAATGCTGTTGCTAGTAATGTTATGAACCAGTACAACGCACTTCCAGTAACCTTGAGGTATGATGAGAAATTAGACAAATTTACCATAATCAATACAGGTAGTAATGTTAAAGTCAAGCAGAGCACCGCAGGTGGCTTCTTGACCAAGGCCAAGCTCCTTACCGCAGGTTTGGAGGCTGTTAGTGTGCCAGGTTCTCCTCCATATAAGGCAGGAGATGTGGTCACAGGAGACTATAATTACAATAAAACAGTTGATGCTAAGGGTATCCTGCAAATGAACTCTGACTATAAGGTTATTAACAACTTCAGGGATACAGAGGCTGTTCCAGAGATTATCAGTAGCCGTGAGGTTAAGCATGGTTCAGCTGCGGTTAACTTAGCTGGAAACTGGAATCAATTTGATTCAGGCACAATAGATGGAACCATAACTATAGCTACGGATTCTGGCATATACACCTCTAAGGAGATAAACCTTTCTAATTATACTACTGTTCAATCTTTATTGACCGAGATAAACGCTTCAGATGCTAAAGTCTCTATAGAGTATGACTCAACCACAGACAGGTTCAAGATAAAGTCAAAGACAGAAGGGGCAAGAATAACCCTCTCTGAGAATGGCTCTGTGCCTTTCTTCTCTGAGATAAACATATCTTTGGGGACTGTTGAGGGTGGAAATAATAATGGTGTCATGGATCTCAGTCAAGAGAGACCAACACCTGGGACAGGATGGTCTGATACGACCAAGGCATCAGGAACAGGCAAGGACTTCTTCAGGATAAATGTTGCCTCAAATGAGGTCAAGGCCGAAAAGGTAGGCGTAGCCGGTTTAGGAAAAGCAGGCACTCAGGCCGTGAAATTGGATGTGACTGCCCTGCCGAAGAATCTTGCCAGTAACATGTCTGCATTTGTAGTTAATAGATATCAGTTGACTGCTAATGGTCCTACATGGAGCCTATATCTTTCTCACGGTGATGTTGATAAGAACACTATTGTTGTCTGGAATAAAGCTTCAAATGCTGATTCTGTGCTCAGAGTTTCACCAGCAAATTGGACATTTAGGGATAATGCCGGTACAGGTGGTGAGGATATGATCTCTATTACTGGTCCTGTTGATCTTCAAGGTGATGCCATTTATGTTGACTATACCAGGTTGAATAGTTTTGACTTAAGGAATCCAGATGTAGATCCTGCCACCCTTGTCCTCAAGGTAAATAATGTTATCCAGAAACAGTCAGAATATACCTTTGTTAATGGAGGCGGCGCTAATGGCGTTGATCGGATAATTTTGGACAGGTCCTATGGCACAGGCGATGTTACAGTTGACTATCGTCAGGTGAGTCCACTCTCGGCTGATGTCTTTGTGCCTAACGGAAATTCAGGGCCTGAATCCTTGACCTTTACGCCAAACACTGGAGTTGATACTACCTATTCAGGTTACAAGGCTTCGGATGAGGGTGTGGCTATAACTAAGGAGAGGAATGCAGACTCTATATATAAATCTCCAGCACAGAAGCTCTATGATGCCTTAGGCGTAGCCTGGAATACAACCTTCACCCTTGAAAGGCTATCTACTAACAGATGGGTCTGGTCTGTGCTCAATCCATCATCTGAGAAGAATAAGTATGCTGGATATGGCTTACTGATGTTTGATGAGAAAGGGGACTATGACAAGGAGAATTCTAAGATCTTTGAATCTCCATCAGATGAGAGAACAGCTGGTTCAAAGTTCAAAAACGGGCTCCTTTTTGACCCTGGCAAGGCTGGTTCAGCACCCCCAGCAGAAAATGGTGCACCTTCTGTTCAAGTTGCCATTGATTTTTCCAAGATTCACCAGTTTAGGGCAAATAAGAGCGATGCTGCTGTAACCTCTCAAGATGGGTATGCTAAGGGTGTGCTGAAAAGCACGACCATAGATAGTCAGGGTGTAGTTGTTGGTTCTTATACCAATGATCAGGTTCAGGAAGTTGGACAGATTGCTCTGGCTACCTTTGCTAATCCTGGAGGGTTAGTGAAAGAATCAGGTACAACCTTCCTTGAGACTCTGAACTCTGGAGGGGTAAAGATAGGCACCCCAGGTAAAGATGGAAGGGGAAGTATTCAGTCAGGTAGACTTGAAATGGCAAATGTTGACTTGGTTGAGGAGTTTACAGACCTGATCATTGCCCAGAGAGCCTTTCAGGCAAACTCAAGGATAATCGTAACTGACGATCAAGTGCTGACAGAGATAGTCAATTTGAAGAGATAATTATACCCAAGTAAATCAGGTTTACAAAGAGAGTCTGAGGTTGTAAGTTTAGGATGTTGTAAGTTGTATGTTATTTGTTCTACTTCTTCAACTTACAACCTACAACAAAAATTTTGTAAACCTGATGCTTTTGGGTATATATCTACTTTTAAGCTTGATTCTTATCTTACTGCTTATAGCTTACACATTCTCTTTATCCACTCCTGCTCCTTAATGGATAGGCTGAATTAGTGTGTCTGATAGAGATACCCTTAAAAGAGGGTCAATATAGAGATAAAGCCACGAAGAACCCCTCCAAACTTTCGTGGCTTTATATTTTTTGTGAAGCAAAAATATCATGATTGAACTTACCAGATTGAATGACAAGAAGTTTTTTCTTAATCCTCATCTTATTGAGACGATTGAGGAGACGCCTGATACTGTCATCACCCTTAACTCTGGCCAGAGATATGTGGTGAGAGAGAGGCTTGACAAGATAGTAGAGATGACAATAGAATATAGAAAGAGATTGGGGTGGATTGGTCAGGAAAATTAAAAATGAAATGGCAGAAGATGAGTTATTTGAAGAAGATGAGGTAGAGAAGAAACCTTCTTGTTTCTCTAATCCTATAGTTCAAATCATATCCCTATTGATTGGAGCTATTGTTGTGGCTATAATTTCTGCTCTGGTGAGTGGCATTGTGACAAATTCTTCCAGGCCATATAATCTCGTAGTAGATCCAGAAAAGGAGGAGGAGAAAGTTCTTCCTCCAGAATCCTTGCATAACTATGAGATGGGCAGTTTTCTAGTGAGACTGACGGACCCGGATATTCCAAGATACCTGAAGCTTGATAATGTTACCCTTGCCTATGGTGACAAATATAAAGAAGTTGCAGAGATTGGGGAGAGGAAGAAGCAGATAAAGTCTTTGATAAACGACATTCTGATTACCAAATCTTCAGATGTGGCAACCTATGAGGGGAAACAGGCTTTGAAGAAAGAATTGATAGAAAAGATAAACGCTATTCTGGCAAAAGGAGAGATAGAGGATATCTATATGGAGGTATTGATTCAGTAATAAAATGGCAGAAGAAGAGTTAGCTGAAGGAGAGGAGGCTGGAAAGGAAAAAAAGCCAAAGAAAGGGCTTCCAAAAATGGTTATAATGATACTGATTGCCCTTATCGGAATTATCATTGCTGTTGTTGTGGCGATTGTGGTCTCAAAAAAGATGATGGAGGCTAAGAAGATTGAGATTGAGCCAATCAAAGAGAAAAGTCCTGTTCACTTGCCTGAGCTTCATACGCATAAATTGGGTGAATTCTTAGCAAAGTTAGTCTCTGAAGAAGAACCTGTCTATGTGAGGATTGAGAGCCTGGCTCTTGCATATAAGGTCGACTATAAATTCCTGCCAAAGGAGCTTGAGGAGAGACAGCTTCAGATGAGGGATATAGTCAACGATATTCTCATTGCCAGCACCCCTGAGATAGGCCTGCTTGAGGGAAAGAAAGCCTTCAAAGAGAAACTTCTCTATGAGTTCAACCACATCTTAAGAAACGGCCAGATAGAGGAGATATACTGCGAACTGATACTGCAGTAAAAGGCTCTTCCAACATTTCTAAATGCTAATTTCCCATATTTCGCACCCTTTGATAAGGTTTAACAAATTGAAAGGAAAATGGGAAATTAAAAAATGATAATAGACAAAATGTCTCAAAGGGATTATACTTCTATAAAATAAACGCAGGGAATTTTCTGATATAAGATCAATGATAATTAGGAGGTAGATTAAATGAATCCATTGGAAGGAATATCAAGACCATTCAAGATACATGAACTGAGGAATAGAATCCTTTTTACTATAGGCTTGATCTCTATCTATAGACTCGGCTCTTTCATCCCTACCCCTGGCATAAATGCTGTTGCCTTTCAGATGTTCTTTGCTGAGATGCAGAGGCAAATGGCTGTAGCTGGACTTTTCAACCTTTTTACAGGTGGTGCCTTAGAAAGGCTCTCTATCTTTGCTTTAGGGATTATGCCCTATATCTCTGCTTCAATCATTATGTCTCTGATGACTCACATAATTCCATCCTTAGAGAAGATTCAGAAGGAGGGACAAGAGGGGACTCGGAAGATAAGCCAATACACGAGATACCTTACTGTTCTCATCGCCTTGATTCAAGCCTTTGGAATGGCTATTGGTTTAGAGATGACAGAGTATAGGATTCCTATAGTTACTGACCCTGGTCTGGGATTTAGGATAATGACTGTTTTAACCATGACTACAGGGGCTATGTTTGTCATGTGGCTTGGAGAGCAGATAACTGAAAAGGGGCTTGGAAATGGCGCTTCATTGTTAATCTTTGCCAACATTGTTGCCAGAGTGCCAGAAGGGATAGGTTCTTTTATCCAAGACATATTCTCAGGCGAGACAAATATCCTAAAAGGTGCAGTTTTGTTTGCCTTAGTCCTTCTTATTATAGCCGGTGTGATAATTATGATTCAAGGACATAGAAAGGTAACTGTTCAATATGCCAAAAGGATCATTGGTAGGAAGGTCTATGGTGGGCAGATGAGCCATCTGCCCTTGCAGATAAATATGGCTGGTGTCATCCCGATAATCTTTGCCTCCTCTCTCATCACATTTCCAGCAATGATTGGAGGGTTCCTGGGAGGTGATTGGTATGGCAATCTTCTCCTCTCTATCCCAAGGTGGATACAGGACTTCTTCTCAAACTTTCTTTATGCAGCCCTGACAATCTTCTTTGTCTATTTCTATATCTCTATAATCTTCAACCCAAACGATGTCGCAGATAACCTCCGAAAGTCAGGGGGATTTATTCCAGGGATAAGACCAGGGAGAAACACAGCAGATTATATTCATAAGATTCTCAATAGAATCACCTTTGTTGGTGCAGTATTTCTGGCTCTGGCTGCTATCATTCCAACGATTGCCTTATCTTCGCTGCACTCTCCATTCTTCTTTGGCGGAACATCAATTATGATTGTGGTTGGAGTGGCATTGGATACACTCCGTCAGGTGGAATCCCATCTGATGATGCACCATTACGAAGGGTTTATAAAAAAGGCAAAACTACGAGGAAGGTTTTAAAGTAAATGTA
>JAGUXG010000104.1 GCA_020061965.1 bacterium | reverse complement strand
AAAAATTAGCCTTTTTACGAAAGAACAAAAGAACCATTTTTAAGCATTTTGGTTTGTAAACAACCAATCTAACCGAGAAGGTGCGAAAAATAGGAATTTTATGACTTTAAAAAGTATCAGCAGGCATGGAAGATAGTTCAAGAGGCATTAAATCTTCTCTCAACTGAATATTATCCAACAGAATTTGGAATTGGTCATTATGTTATGAAATATCCGATTGGCTCCATTAAGGAAGTTATAAAGGCAACCCATGATACTAAAGAAAATATATTTTTTGAGTTCTTTTGCAAACAAACCATCCCCTCTATATTAAAAGAAAAGCCAGATTTAATTGGAATATCTGTAACATATCCCAGTCAGTTGATTCCAGGATTTACTCTGGCTTACTTAATAAAGAAAGCAGATAAAAAGATTTATATAACCATTGGAGGTAGTTTCATATCCATGTTATCTGAAAGCTTGATGAAGAACAAAGAGATATTTTCTATTGTCGATAGTTTCATCATCCATGAAGGCGAACTTGCCCTTTTACAACTGGTCAGACAACTTGAAGGTGATAGGTGCATGGAGAAGGTTCCCAATATTATATATTGCAAAGACAGAAAGGTCTATGCCAACAAGGAAGTGTTTATAAAAGATCTCGATTCTCTTCCAACCCCTTCCTTTGAAGGGTTGCCTATGGGTCTATACCTCTCTCCAGAACCCGTGATTTTGCTTCCTATCACCAGAGGATGCTATTGGCGAAAATGCGCCTTCTGTACCATTTATAGTTCTATCACCAAACAATATCGCGAAAGAAGCGCTGAATTAATAATTAAAGATATCCAATATTTATCCAAAAAATATCGAGTAAAATCCTTCTCGTTTTCAGTTGATGTGGTCCATCCCCAACTCTTAAAATCCATCTCTTCTCTGCTATTAGATAATAATCTGGACATACGATGGGACTGTGCAATAAGGCTTGAAAAAGAATATACAACTGAACTCTGTCAGTTAATGGCTCAGGCAGGGTGTCAACTTCTGAGGTTTGGCCTGGAATCGGCCTGTCAAAGAATACTAAATTTGATGGAGAAAGGCATAGATATTAAGACCACTGAAAATGTTTTGCATAATTGTTACAGGACAGGGATAAAGACATCACTATATCTTATTATAGGGTTTCCTACTGAGACCAAAGAAGAGGCTCGAGAGACATTGGATTTTCTACTGACCAACAGAGAGATGGTCAGCTTTATAGCATTACATATATTTTGCTTAGAGAAGGGTTCTAATATCGAAAAGGTGCCAGAGCATTTTGGGATAGAGAAGATTTATGAAGATAAAACATATTCTCCAGTAGAATATAAATATAAGGCAATATCAGGAATGAGCATGGCAGAAGTTAGAAGGCTAAGAGATGTTTTTGAAAAAGAATTAAATAAACCTTATTCCGACTTTTATTTCCTATATTTCAGAGGCGGAGGTAATAATCATTCTTTTTTATACTCATCTCATTATGATAGAGAGTCTCTTAAACCCTTTGCCTCAAAAAACGGAAATATTGATACAAAAAGGTGTGTTCAAAATCTTATTTTAGAAGAAGATGATAGATTAATACCCTTTATTTCGGATATTTGGGCTACAAGAAGGTTTAAATACAACCCTATCCAGATTGAAAAGATTCTGAAGGAAATGGAAGGGAAATTGAACGAGTTGACTTTTGAAAAAATGGTTTCCTTGGAAGAGGCAAAGGTAAATCTGGAGAAGAAATTAACCCCTTTTATGCCCATTGAGACAAATGTTCTTTATGATATAAATAACTATAGAATGTTCAATATTACCTCTGATTCAGAAACGATATCCCTTTTGGCTTTGTGTAATGGAAAATCTACAGTCAGAGAGATATTATTGAATTTTTCCGAAAATGGGGATAAGTCACCTGCCAAAGGCTTTGTGAAGATGTTGAATTTAGTGAAAAATGGGGTTATTGAGGTAAGAAAGGAGATAGGAGTTTAGAGAATGAAAAGAAAGATTTTGTTTCTATTGTTCTTTATAGGGATTCTCCTGAGTAGTTGTACACAGGAGAAGGTCTATGAGATAAAGGTCGTTAGAGTTGTTGATGATAGATACGATCACATCAGCGAGGAACAGTTTAATTATATCTTAAATAACAACAAAGAGGTAATGAAGGAATATTTTGATATTGAGATAGAGTATATAGATATGGGAGAAAAGAAGATGGAGGAGTTTTTTGCCGATCAATCCAAGAGAGTGCCTGATTCTGAAATAAAAGATATGGAAAAAGATAGGTATAACATCTTTTCTGGGGATATTGCCAAGTTCAAACCAGATATTCTAAAACATCTTAAAAGATATAAACTGAATACCCTAAAAGGATTTCTTTCTGAAGAAGAGAGGGAAGGGATTGAGAATTATGAGCAAATGGCAGATAGGGTGATGGAGATATATGGAAAGAAATTGGATTCTCTCAAAAAGGCTAAAGCAGAAGATAGATCTGTGCTTGAACCAGATAGAGCTGACCTCTATTCTTCTACACAATGGATGGCAATTATAAGGAATCTGACCCGATATGATGCCATTCTCACAAATATTCCTCTTATTGATGATACACTCTTTAATCCTTGTATTCATACTTTAGTAAGAGGTGGAATAACCTGTGGGTTTGTCAATTCCAGCAAGACTGGATCAAGGTATAAGGAAAGTATCTATTTTACTTTATTCCCTTTTATCTCTGATGCCAGTTTTTTGGTCTCAGAAAGAGATGCTAACTATCCGCAAGAATTAAATATTATATCTTACCAATTATGCCATGAATTAGGGCATCTTATCCTAAAGTATGATGAAGCATACAATCACTCCAATTGCATAATGAATCCCCCTAAGGGCTTAAAGTATAAGAAATGGTATGATGAGATAACAAAGGCTGGAAGGTGTAAAAAGAGACATAAAGGGTATAAATTCCTATTTTTCGCACCTTCTCGGTTAGATTGGTTGTTTACAAACCAAAATGCTTAAAAATGGTTCTTTTGTTCTTTCGTAAAAAGGCTAATTTTT
>JAGUXG010000138.1 GCA_020061965.1 bacterium | reverse complement strand
ATTTTTCAAATTCATTTCTTTTTCACCTAAACACATACAATAAATGTAAATATTAGAGAAAGTGTTGCCTTAATCTATCTGATCTATTCCGCCAGGATTAAATGGATGACAGGAGAGAACCCTTTTTATGGCTTTATATAGCCCCCTTTTTCCATACTTAGATATAGCCTGATATGTGTAATCAGAACAACTTGGGTAAAATCGGCAAGATTTTCTTAGAAACGGTGAGATGAGCCTTTGATAAATCCTTATTCCAAAAAGGAGCAGTCTTGTCATATCCTTTTAACCAAAGAAAGAAATGCCTTTTTCAAGCTGGAAAAATTAGCCTCTGCGGTTGGCTTTCTGGCTATTACCACTATCTTTCCTTGCGGCATATCCTCTCTATTGCTGTAATAAATCTCACGCATTCTTCTTCTTATCCTGTTTCTTATTACCGCCTTATTAGCAACCTTTTTTGAAACAATTAGACCAACTCTCTTTTCCTCGTTTTCTAAAAAAAATGTGGCAAAGAGACTATTTGCCACATTTTTTCCGCTCTTAAATAATTCTTCAAACTCTTTCTTTTTTCTCAGGCTGTAGCTCTTTAAGCTATCCTTTTCACCCAGCAAGGCGCTTCCTCCCTTTTTCTCTTCTGGCAGATAGAACCTTCCTTCCGGACTTTGAACTCATCCTTTTTCTGAAACCACATCTTCTTGCCCTTTTTAGATTGTGCGGCTGATATGTACTTTTCATAAGGATATTCTACTCAGAAGGAATGGGATTTGTCAAACTTAAAAATGATTCTGGACAAGATGTGGTAAATGGGTTATACTACATCAAGCTAAAGCGCACCATTTCATCTTTAGTTAAGTATTAAAAAGAGATTTGAAAATTCTCCTCCTTCGTCCTTCATCTTTGGGTGATATTCTGCTTTTATCCCCTTGCTTACGGCTGCTCAAGAAGGCGTATCCAGAGAGCAAGATCACCCTTCTAATAAAATCTCATTTTTCTGAAGCCAGTCTCTTACTTCCCAACCTTGACTCCATTCTTTGTTTTGAAAGGAAGGAGTCAATATTCTCTATACTGAAAAAGATAAGAGGGGAGAAGTTTGACCTGATTATTGACCTTCATAGAGGTATCAGGTGTCAGATTCTCTATCTATTTAGTGGAGCAAAGAGAAAAATCTCTTACAGAAAAGATGCTGTTGCAAGGCGGATACTCTGTCTTTTTAAGCTGAATTTTGGACAGGGACTTGAGTCTGTCTCTTCTAAATACATTGAATCTCTAAAGACACTTGGAATAGAGAATGATGGTAAGGGTCCAATCCTCTCTCTTTCTAAGCTTAATCCGGATGACCTTACAAGAAGATTCGGTCTAACAGATAGAATAATATCTATTGCTCCGGGTGCCGCTCACAGCCAAAAGGAATGGAGTGCAGAAAAATATGCAGAATTAGCAGACAGTCTTTGCCAAATCTATTCAGCCAAGATACTCCTTTTGGGCTCTGAAAAAGATATCCCTCTGACAGAAAGAATAAAGAGTCTGGCAAAGTGTCCAATGCAAGACCTCACTGGAAAGACAAGCATCCCAGAACTTGCCTGTTTAATTGGAAAGAGCTTAGTTTTTGTATCACCAGATACAGGCACTGCACACATTGCTGATGGATTGGGTATTCCACATATTGTTTTGTTTGGTCCAACTGTCCGGAGTTTTGGCTTCTATCCACAAAGGGGTGTTGTGATTGAAAAAGACCTGCCTTGCAGACCCTGTAGTCTGCATGGAAAAAAGGTTTGCGCATCTAAAGAGTGTCTGGAACGAATAGAGGTCTCTGAGGTTATAGAGGCAGTAGATGCTGTCATTCATAAAAAGCCTTATACCTCTATCAAGCCAAAGAAGATCTTAGTTATCCAGACAGCATTTCTGGGCGATATTATCTTAACCACACCGCTCCTTGCGAATCTTAAAAATAGGTTTCCTGAGTCAAGAATATCTTTTTTGACAACACCAATAGGTGCAGAGATACTCTCAGGAAATCCTTGCATCTGGGAATTTATTGTTTATGACAAAAAGGGTGCAGATAAGGGAATAGTACCATTTCTTAAAATTGCCAGAAGGATAAAGGAACAGGGTTTTTCTCTTGTGGTCTCTCCACATAGGTCTCTTCGCACAAGCCTCCTTGCCTTTATCTCTGGGGCTGGAAGGAGGATAGGATTTGATAGGGCGGTCTTTTCTTTCCTTTACCAAGACAAGATACAGTATAAAAAGGAGCTACATGAAGTAGATAGAAACTTGCAGTTGATGGAGACCCTTGGCGGAAAAATAGAGGCTTTTCCCGAAGTATTTATCAGCCAGGATGCTCAAAAAAGGGCAGATAGCCTCCTTGCTTCTTTTGGGATAAAGGAGAAGACTATGGTGGTGGGCTTGCTTATAGGCTCCGAGTGGCCAACAAAGAGATGGACACAAGAAGGTTATGCTGGCTTGATTGACTATCTGGCAGAAAGGTTAGGAGCAAAATCCATAATCTTTGGAAGGAAAGAGGAGCTTATGGACGCAGAGAAGATAGCTCAACTTTCTCAACATAGACCAATCATTGCTTGTGGTAAGACGAGGCTATCAGACCTTGCTCCATTATTTATGGCTTGCGAGCTTCTGATTGGTGGAGATACAGGCACAATGCACATTGGGGTAGCACTCAAAAGGAGATGTGTCGTCATCTTTGGTCCAACAACCCCTGAACTCGGATTCTCACCGTATAAAGCAGAATCTGTAGTGGTGCTTGAGAAAAAGGGCTTGCCTTGCAGACCTTGCAGCCCCCACGGACCCAAAAGATGTCCAAAAGAACATCTTGCTTGTATGAAAGATATTAGCTTGGAAGAGGTTAGAAATGCTTGTGATATAATCCTTAGTAAAGCAAGGATTATTGTAAGAAAGTGACACCTCATTCATCGTATGTGTTTAGGTGAAAAAGAGATGAATTTGAAAAATAACCAAGATACAAGAAACAATAATCAAACAATGACCAATAACCAAATTTCAATAACCAAACAAAAAGGTTAGAGAATATGATTATGTTTGGTGATTGGTTATTGGATATTGAGATTTGTTTGT
>JAGUXG010000046.1 GCA_020061965.1 bacterium | reverse complement strand
TGTATCTACAGGGATGTAAATCCCTGTTCCTTCAGGGAGAAAATCCTCGCTGCGAACCACTACTTGCCATGCTGACCCCTCAATATCAGCTATAGATAGTGTATCGGCATTATTATGCTTGCGTAGCTTATACCTGACTACCGTTGCCTTTGTCTGGCTCATATCATTTTTATACCCAAATAAATTTTGAAATATTATAACTCAACTTTGGCAAAAATCTAAAACCTTTAGATAAATCAAAAATCAAATATCAAAAATCAAAATGACAGATTAAAATTTAAAAATTATCTTTTACCCTTTAGAGTAAGTATGCTGGAAGCCAAAATATTAGCTATTCAAGGGTAAACCGATAAACTCGCCCCTTAAATTCATCTTTAAATTTTGATTTGTCATTTTGCATTTTGATTTTTAATCTTTAATTTTACTTAACCATAAGTTCAGCCCATTTCTTTAAGATTTGCAAATTTGCCAAAGTCCAGTTATAAGCTATAAGAATTAAGCCATAAGTTAAAAATCTGCGAAATCTGCGGATTCTTCTCATATTTCTCTGTGCCCTCTTGAGTCCTCTATCCTTTGAATTTTCCCAAACCATCCCCAAAACAAACAACTTCTTCATCTTAATCTCCACATTCTTTTCAACAATCAATCAAGCCCAGCTTCTCTTAGGGCATTTTCCAGCTCTTCTTTGGTAATCTCTCCCATTTTGGTCTTTGCATAGATAAGCAACAGATAGACTTTATTATCTTTGGATTCCCAAAAATAGACAATTCTATAACTGCCTCGTTTTCCTCGTGCCATATCTCTGCTTCTCCATCGTATCTTCCAAACTTTATGAGCATAACTTGGAATTGCGACTCCAGTATCTGGATAACCTTCAAGGAAAGACGAAAGTTCTTCTATATCTTTTTTGATATGCTTATATCTCTTTACCAGCTTCTTCAGGCATTTTTCAAAAGGCTCGGTAAAGAAGACCTCATACTTCCTCAAGGGCTTGCCTCCATGGTTTTATCTTCCCTTGCTTAACAGCAGTTATTCCTCTATCTATAGCCGCTTTTGCAACCTCAGATTGACTCAACAAAATTGCTTCTTTGATATCTTCTTCATTCAGCATTTTCAACAGTTTTGTTAGTATGTTGAACCTTTCAATGCCTATTACAACTGCTTTCGGTTTGCCGCCTTCCATAATCACTGGCAGTTGCCTTTGAGTTATAGGGTCTTTCATAACTACTTTAGCCATAATAACACCTCCTTAACCTTTTCTTAAATTATACCACAAATCAGCTTTTGAAGTCTGCTATTTTCTTTATGATTTCCAGCCGCAACTGAGACTGTGCTTCCCACAAGACAAGCAACAACGCCATCATGAATGGTCGTATAAGTCCCTGTAACAGTTCCCGCAGGGCTATACACGGTAACTTCATTCCCATAGGCCAAGGACCCAATCCCAATCATCTCCAAAACTAAAGTCTTTCTCAATCTCCTCATCTTAACACCTCCACCTTAATAGTTTAGAGTGTATAGTTTATAGCATAACAAAATTACGCAAAACAAAATCCATAAAAATCTGTGAAAAGCTATAAGCTATAAGGATTAAGCCATAAGCTAAAAAATCTCATGAAAATCTGTGCAATCTGTGGATTTTTCTATATTTCTTCCACACAAGGCTATCTGTAACACGCTTGTGGTCGTATCTTGACATAACACTTTCTCTGTCCATATCCCTACCAAAACCCCTAAAATCCCAACAAAAGTTAATACCTTCTTCATAAACTTCAAATCTCCTTTAACCAAGAGATGGAAAAAGGGACAGGTTCATTTTTATTGACAAAGAAAAGATTTTTAGGCGATTGAAACAAATGAGCCCGTCCACTTTTCTCCTATCTTCTCCAGAAACTCAACGGCTGTTTGAACCTTGAATTTTTTGGGACTTATCTCTTTCAAAAATGTCTGTTAGCCGAAATAAGATAGTCTGCCTTTGCCCATTCAACAAAGGCATCAATAGCCACATCAGCTTCTTTTCTTACTTCCAACTGAGGATACCTGAGAAGGGAAGGGGTCAAATGAGGGAAGGGGTCAAATCTTTATTTTGATATTTGGAGATAAGTATTTTCACCTGAAGAATACTGCGAGGGCACATGCAAATCTGCTCCCCAAGCCTTGTTGGCTACAAATCCTAAAATCACTTCCAAAACAAACACCTTCTTCATTCTACCTCCCATTTACAGGATAGACGAGATTAAATTTATTGTTATTCGTATCCTTTAACGTCTCCTTTGAAATTGGAATTGCTACTCATCATTATTATCTCCTTTTCTTGACAGGATAGAGAGGATCGGCAGGATTTTTGCGTTTTATAAGCCATTCTATAATCTTCTCCTCTTTTATCTCCAACTGCTTCTCTCTCTTCATATCCTTCAGGACAATCTTTCCATTCTTTATCTCATCTCCGATGATGACTGTCCATGTAGCCGCCTTTGAACTTGCCTCTTTCAGTTGATTCTTGAGAGACTTTGGCTCTAAGTCTATAAGACAGGAGAGACAGTTTTTTCTCAAGGTGTTTGCTAATAAGAATGCCTCCTCAAGATAATCGCTTAGGTAGGCAATATATATGTCCGGTTCTTGTTCTGGAATATTCCTGTCCATACTCAAAATCAGCCTCTCCAAGCCTGCTGAAAATCCTACAGCCGGAACGGATGGCCCCCCAAGCTCCTCTACAAGATAATCATATCTTCCACCTGCAGCAATTGTATTCTGGGCACCCAAACCCTCCTTCTGTATCTCAAATACTGTCTTTGAATAGTAATCAAGCCCCCTGACAAGCCTTGGGTCTATAATGTAATCTATCTCTAAAAGCTCCATGGAGTGAATCATTTCAGAAAAAAGGTCTTTGCAATCCTTGCAGAGCAGGGAAGATGTATCAGGGAGGCATTTTGTCATCTCCTGGCAAGCCTTGTTTTTGCAGTCAAGGATTCTTCTTGGGTTCTTTTCTGCCCTTTCTTGGCAATCAGAACATAGCCTCTCCTTTATCTTCTTAACCTCTAAGAGTATCTGCTCTGTATGGGTTTGCTGACACTTTCTGCACCCAATGCTATTTATCTTAAGCTGATAACCATTGATTCCAAGCTCAGAGAGAAGGTGCAGGGCCATAGCTATCACTTCAGCATCAAGCAGGGGACTATGTGAACCGATAGCCTCTGTTCCTAATTGATAAAACTGCCTCATCCTGCCTGCCTGTGGCCTTTCATACCGAAACATTGGGCCAAGATAATAGAGCTTGGTGCATTTAGAGGATGAATATAGGCTATGTTCTATGTATGAGCGAATTACACCAGCAGTATTCTCCGGACGCAAAGATAAGAGCCTCTGCTTCTTATCGGCGAAGGTGTACATCTGCTTGCCAATCTCTGTCTCCTCTCCAACGCTCCTTGTAAATACCGATTTCTCTTCAAAGATGGGTGTCCGTATCTCGCAGTAGCCGTATATATCAAAGATAGACCTGGCTACATCCTCAATATATCGATAGAGGTTCGCTTCTTTTCCAAAAATATCAGCAGTTCCCTTTGGTGCTTTTATCCTTTCCATAGTTATAATAATCTACCGCAGAGACCCAGAGAAAATTAAAGTTTATTTGCAGTCTTCTCTGTACCTCCGCACCTCTACGGTTAAGCAAACAATTACTCTTTTTTCTCATCTTCTCGTTCTCTTCTCTGCTGCTTGTAAGATATATTCCAGCATTTTGGTATATGTCAAGCCAGAGATCTTTGCCATTTTTGCTAAATGACCATCCCAGCACCAGCCTGGATTCGGGTTTGCCTCAAGGAGTTTCGGGTTTCCCTCTGTATCCATTCTCCAGTCAAATCTGGCATAATCCCTGCACTCAAGCCTCTCAAAGAGCTTCAGGCAGCATTCAATAATGAACTTTTCTGCCTCCTCTGGCA
>JAGUXG010000206.1 GCA_020061965.1 bacterium | reverse complement strand
GGAAAAATCTTGGGCTCTGAGATATATCCCTCTTATGGCTGGATTAAGTCCAGGACAATCACCACCACCTGTTAATACACCTATCTTCATTTTACACCTCCATCAAATATACTCAAGAAACACGAAGTTTACCGAAAAAATATGTGATAAAAGGGAGGATAGGATTCAAGTGTTTGAAGAATTAATAAATCTTTCTTTCATCTCCCCCTCCACCCCTTGATTCCTTGAATCCTTTTTGATTTTACTTTAAGATGGGTAAAGTGTTACAAAATATCTAATAGCTGAACGTTTATTTCAATTTTATATTGATATCTGCTACTCCCCATTCTTCTCTATAGCCTATACTCTTTGGCAGGCTCTGAAATCTCCATCTTAATATGGCCGAAGAAGCCAAAGAATCCAAAGATGGATAGCCAAAAGACCTCTCCACAGAGACTCTGTCAACAGAGCCATCTGGCAAGACCCAGAACCTGAACTCTCCGCTCAAAGAAAACCCCTTTTTCTCTACCCACTCAGGAATCTTAAACCCTTTCTGATAGAGAACCGGTCTTTCGGTAACCTCACCGGAAATCTCCACGCCGACAGAGGAAGGAACCTCAGGAGATGTAATACCTGTGTTTTGTCTTGTGGTCTCTACGACCGTAGGTGTTCCAGTCAAGATATCCCCTGCCTGCTCAGAGACTATTGGCACTGACTTAGGGAACTGGTTTTCCTCTATTGGTACTTTAGGAGTGACTGTCTCTTTTGTTTTCGCAGCAGAGACCACTCTTCTTTCTGGAACAAAATTATTCTCTTCTTTCTTTCCAATCCTTTTTGGTCTGGCTCTTTTGGGGACAATCTTAACAGGAGGTTCAGGCTTAACCACTCTCTCAGGAGCAGGCAGAAGCTCAATCTCAAGAAACTTCTCTGCTTTGAGATCAGATTCTATAATCATCAAAGAGGAAAGATATAGCAAAAGGCTATGAAAGAGAATAGAAACAAATATAGAAGACATTTTACTCCTTATCCAATCCAAAGGCAGAATGCAACGCTTCTGCTGCCTCCTCCATCTTAGCCCTTTCAATCACACAAGATATCTTAATCTCTGAGGTGCTGATCATATCAATATTTATCCCTTTGTCTGCCAGAGCAGAGAACATCTTTGCGGCAACCCCAGGTTGACTCATCATTCCCACACCAACCACAGAGACCTTAGCCATATTCTCATCAGAGACAACAGAGCCTATCTCTATCTGGCTTCTCAAGGTTTCTATGCCAGAGAGAGCCTTTCTAAGGTCATCTTTGGCCACAGTAAATGATATATTCTTCCTCTTTTCGCCAGCAGAGCTCTGGATAATCATATCCACATTTATCCCATTTTCTGCCAGGCACGAAAATACCTTTCCGGCAATGCCTGGCTGGTCAGAAAGACCAACCACAGTAATCTTTGCCTCATTTGGATCCATCGTAATTCCTGAGACCAAAAGCTTCTCCATATTGTTTACCTCCTCACAAATTATAGTTCCACTTGTCTCTGTAAGGCTTGAGCGGACATGGAAAGTAACACCATACTTTTTAGCAAGCTCAACAGCCCTTGTCTGCATAACACCTGCACCTAATGATGCCATTTCCAGCATCTCATCAAAGGTGAGTCTCTCAATCTTTTTAGCAGAAGGCACAACCCTTGGGTCTGCTGTAAAGACTCCCTCAACATCTGTATATATTTCGCAATTTGAAGCCTTCAACACAGAAGCCAGAGCAATGGCAGTAAGGTCAGAACCACCCCTACCAAGTGTAGTTATATCCTTATCTTCTGTGATACCCTGAAAGCCTGTGACAATGACAATATTACCTTTGGCAAGCTCCTCTTCTATCCTTTTGGTCCCTATCTCCTGTATCCTTGCCTTTGTATGGACAGAGTCTGTCAATATCTGCACTTGGGAGGCTGAAAGAGAGATGGCCTTCTTTCCTTCCTGATGAAGAGCCATAGATAGAAGTGCGGCTGAGATTTGCTCTCCTACTGAGATGAGCATATCCATCTCCCTTGGTGATGGCAGATCTGTTATCTGATGGGCAAGTTCAATCAGATTATCTGTTGTATCTCCTAAGGCAGAGACAACAACAACCAATTGATTCTCCTCAGAACTTTTTGCTACCCTCTTAGCTACATTCTTTATCCTCTCTGGACAAACCACAGAAGAACCACCGAATTTTTGAACTATCAGCATATAATAAAAAAATATACTCAAATAAAATGAGTTTGCAATATTCTCTAATCCCTATTTATGACCTGAGAGCAAGATATATCTTCTTTGCTTCTTGCAATATACCTTCTATCTCAGAGAGCCTCGCCATATTGCTTCCATCAGACAATGCCTTTTCTGGCTCAGGATGAACCTCCATAAAAAGACCGTTTGCTCCACAGGCAATAGCAGCTTTCACAAGGTAAGGCACAAAATCTCTGTCCCCACCAGATTTAGCACCACCAGGATACGCTACAGAATGAGTAGCATCAAAGATAACGGGCCAGCCAAAGGCTTTCATAATAGGAAAGGCTCTGAAGTCAACAATCAGGTTGTTATAGCCAAAGGAGGTTCCTCTTTCTGTGATAAGGAGTCTTCCATCAACAGACTCTGCCTTCTGGACAACATACTTCATATCATAAGGCGAGAGAAACTGACCTTTCTTGATATTTATCGGTCTCATCTTGGCAGACTCAATTATCAAGTCTGTCTGTCTGCATAAAAAGGCTGGGATTTGGATAAGGTCTGCCACCTCTGCTACTGGTTCTATATCTTCTCGGCAATGAAGATCTGTGGTGATAGGAATACTCAAGTCCTTCTTTATCTCGGAGAGAATCTTTAATCCTTCTGCCAGACCTGGACCCCTGAAAGAGCCTATGGATGAACGATTTGCCTTGTCATAAGAAGATTTGAAGATAAAGGGAATCTTGAGGCGAGTTGTTATCTGGTGGAGTGAGAATGCTGTCTGGTAAGTAATATCAGTATCTTCAATCACACAAGGACCAGCAATCAGAATAAAATCTTCTCCTAATTTTACATCACCTATATCAACTCTATTCATCAGGAATTGGGAATGACCACTATCTGTCTCTCCTCACCCTCACCCTGACTCAATGTTGTTACCCTTTTATCTGTCTGAAGGAGAGAGTGAATAGTATACCGTTGGTAAGTAGGCATTGGTTCTAGAGCTACCTCAGATTTTGTTGCAGAGGCTTCATCAGCAGCTCTTTTTGCCATATCCGTCAGTCTATCCATCTGTCTCTTTCTGTAACCTGCAATATCAATCACAATTCTCTTCCTTTTTGAGCTCTTCCTGGCACAGATTAAATTTATAATAAATTGAAGGCAGTCAAGGGTCTTCCCGTTTCTTCCAATCAGCATACCAAGATCTTCTCCGCTTATATCTACCAAAATATCGTTATCATCCCTTTTTACTCTAACATAGCCTTCAATTCCCATAAGCCCTATAATCTTTTCGCATACAGCTTGAGCGATTACCATTAACTCTTCTATCTCTGTTTCCATTTTTACCTCCTTCTCTTTTTTAGAATTATATTACAGTCAGTAAGTTTGGTCAAGAAGTATCTATTAGCAGAAAGAAAAGGATAGTTATACCCAAAAGCAACAGGCCTAGCGAAAATTTAAGCTTAAAAGGGTTCAAGTGGTCGAGGGGTCGAGTGAAAGCGAAATCATTAAATCCTTGAAAG
>JAGUXG010000086.1 GCA_020061965.1 bacterium | reverse complement strand
TGAAATCCAAAGTTCAAATGACCAAAACCCTTTGACATTTGGGCATTTGACATTGATTTGACATTTGGATTTTGACATTTGAACTTAAGACTATTGGTCAAGAAAAACAGCAGATTTTGCTCAAGTTTTGTAAATTTGCCAAGGTTCAGTTACAACCTCACTCTCTTTGTAAACCTGATTTACTTGGGTATAATAAACTCATCCCTCATTCTTAAGCTCTCTTTTTAGAAGTGATTCCACAGCAGAGGAAGGATCTTTTCCTTCAAATAGTATATAGTAGATTTCATTTGTAATTGGTGTCTCTATCCACTTTTCTCTTGCTAAATGGAATGTGACTTGAGCTGTTCTAAAGCCTTCTACAACCATTTTTACCTCTACTAAAGCTGACTTAATATCCATTCTCTTTCCTATCATCTCACCAAACCTTCTATTTCTGCTGTGCTTTGAGATCATTGTTACCATTAAATCTCCTATCCCGGCCAGCCCAGAGAATGTAGTCTTCTCTCCGCCTAAAGCTACGCCAATCCTGGTCATTTCCATCATCCCGCGGCAGAATAGAGCTGCCCTTGTATTGTCTCCAAAACCCAGACCATCAGATATTCCGGAAGCTATGGCGACGATATTCTTTAAGGCACCACCCAATTCTACTCCAACTATATCAGGGTTTGTATAGACCCGAAAGAAAGAAGAGGAGAATAGCCTTTGGACAAATAACATATCTTTCTCGTTTCTACTTGATGAAACAACAGCTGTCGGAATCTTTCTGGCAACCTCTTCAGCGTGGGATGGCCCAGATAAAGCCACTATTCTCCTTTCAGAAACGAGATCACCAATAACCTCTGATGGTCTCATAAAGGTCTCATTCTCTATCCCCTTTGAGCAGGAGACAATGAGCACATCCTCTTTCAAGAATTCCTTTATTTTGGAAAAGACCTCTCTTATTGTCCAGGAAGGGATAGCAGAGACAATAACCTCGGATTCGGAAAGACGGCCCATCTCAGATGTTATCTCTATCTCATCTGGAATAGTAATCCCAGGAAGGGATATGGGATTTTCCCTTGTTCTTCTTATCCTTTCTGCCAGATCCAGATTTACTTCCCAAACAAGAATATCGCCTTTCTCTCTGAGAAGACAGGCTAAAGCCAATCCCCAGGAGCCACCACCCAGAATACCAATCTTCATCTCTTAAATGCAAACCAGGAAAATATATAATGAGAAATTGAGATGGAATATGCTTATATGTTGACCATAGTTATCCCTGCTGTTGGACAGACCTTGGCACACTCACCACAGGCATCGCACTTTGTTGAGGCGAGGCTTTGAGCAAAGGTAGGTTTTACCTCTGTTTGAAATCCTCTATTGACAAAACCAAAGATACCAAGCCCTTTTATCTCGGAGCAGGTTATTATGCACTTTCCACAAAGGATGCACTTCCCTTGGTCCAACTTTATTGGAGGCTTGCTTGTGTCTGGTTTTATCCTCTTCACCTCACCCTCAATCCTTTCAGGCTCTACCTTATACTCTGTGGCAAATTTTCGCAGTTCACAGGAATCATCCTTTTCGCATCCACAGGAGAGACACCTTTCTGCCTCCTTTTTTGCTAAATCTTCTGTCATTCCACTCTCTACTTCAAAGAAGCTCATCATCCTTTCTATGGAATCCGTCTTAATCGTCTTATACTTAAGCCTTTCTTCTGTCTTTTGGAGGTCGTCTTTTGTCCAGTCCTTTTTAATATGGCTATAGGGTTCAGGTTCTAAACTCTCTTTTCTGAAATACCCATCTATAGATAGAGCAGCCTTTCTTCCAGCAGATACTGCCTCTACTGCTGTGGCTGGACCTGTTGTGCAATCTCCTCCAGAAAAAAGGCCAGGTTCTATCTCAGCAGGAACAAACCTATCCGCCTTTATCCCTTCTGGAATAACCACAGTCTGGCCAATGGCAGAAATTATTGTATCACATTCAATAATAAACTCAGAGCCTTTGATAGGTACAGGTCTTCTCCTTCCTCCAGAATCTGGCTCACCAAGCTCCATCCTCAGACATTCTAAGCCTGTATCAGTAACCCTTACTGGAGCAACAAGAAACTTTATCTTAACCCCTTCTTGGTCTGCATCTTCTATCTCCTCAGCTCGTGCTGGCATCTCTACTCGTGTCCTGCGATATAAGATAGTAACATCCGCACCAAGCCTTTTGGCTACCCTGGCCGAATCTATAGCTGTATTTCCACCACCAACAACCAATACCCTCTTGCCTAAATCTGGAGGATTATTCTCTATCACCTGCCTTAAAAACTCTATCCCGCTCATCACTTTATCGCTATCTTCTCCCTCTACTCCCATTGATGAGCTTCCTTGGGCACCTATAGCAATGAATACAGCCTCAAAATCTTTCTTTAGCTCTGAGACTTGAATATCCTTTCCCAGCTTCTTTCCAGTAATAATTTCAACACCAAAGGCTGTAATAGTAGAAATCTCCGCATCCAATATCTCCTTTGGCAGCCTATACTCTGGAATCCCATATCTAAGCATTCCCCCAGGCTTACTTTGAGCTTCAAAGCAAGTGACAGCATACCCCATCCTTGCCAGATAGTAGGCACAAGAAAGCCCAGCAGGCCCAGCCCCCACCACAGCCACAGCCTTTCCAAATCTTTGATCTTTGATCTTTGATCTTTGATTTTTCAAACCCCAGTCTCCAACAAATCTTTTCAAGAGCCTTATGTTCAATCCTCCCTCCAAAACCCCTCTTCTGCAACCTTCTTCACAGAAAGCAGGGCAGACTCTACCCAGAGTAGATGGAAATGGAACCCTCTCTTTGATTAGAGCCAAAGACTCCCCAATCTTCCCTTCCATTATAAGCCTTATAAAGCCTTGAATATCAATCCCTGCCGGGCAAGCATTTTGACAGGGACCAACACAATCTCCAAAGTGAGTAGATAATAAGAGCTCAAGGCAGAGCTTTCTTGCCTCTAATGTCTTCTGGCTATCTGTCCAAATGACCATCCCATCTAAAGGTTTTGTCGCACAGGAAGGAATAAGCTTTGGACTCTTCTCTGCCTCAACTACACAGAGAAAGCAAGATGTGAGTGGACCAAACCCCTCAAAATGACAGAGCGTTGGAATCTCAATCCCCAAATTTCTTGCTTCTTCGAGGATTGTTTTGCTTCCATCTGTTTCAATCTCTATACCGTTTATGGTTATCTTCAACCTGATAAGATTATATAGATTGCTTCTGGGGTATGGCAAGCAAACTCTGCGGTTCTCAAAAACTCTTATACAATAGGGACGCTAAACTTTTGCAAAAGTTGGGGAGGTTCTGGTTCTGCTAAATTGAAGTTGCAAATGAAGGAGGAGTTGCCTATAATTTATGAAGAGGACAAATGAAACTTTTTCCAAATAGAATATTGATGATGGAGGACAATCCGGATGATGTCATCATCACCAAAAGGGTGATAGGATCGTCATCTAAAGAGTGTGAGATCGAGGTAGCAAGCTCTGGAAAGGAAGGGATGGAGAAGCTTGAAAAATGGAATTTTGACTGTCTCCTTCTTGACCATAGACTGCCTGATACAAATGCCCTTGAATTCTTAAAGAAGGTTCGCCAGAGCCATCCACATCTTCCAGTCATCATTCTGACAGGTTTGCATGATGAGAGGCTTTTGACAGGAGCTTTGAAGCTTGGTGCTATCAACTTTTTGACGAAGGATAAGATTGATGGGCTTTGTGATGTCATTTTACAAGCGGTAATCTCTGGTCGGAAGTCAAGTTTCTTAGATAAGCAGGAGTATGTTTATGCGAAGCTGATTGAGTCGATGGGCGAGGGTCTGTTTGCCCTTGATATGCAAGAGGTGATTGTCTTTGTCAATCCGAGGATAACTGAGATGTTGAGCTACTTTGAGTCTGAACTTTTAGGCCAATCTGTCTTTAGTATCATCAAGAAGAATGAAATAAAGAGATGGACAGAGGAGTATCAGAAGGTAAGGCAAGGAAAAAGAGAGGCTTTTGAGATTGACCTCATTGGAAAAACCAAAGAGGAGATACCCGTACTTATTAACCTTACGCCTTTATTTGATGACAAGAGCGGCTTTAATGGCAGCTTAGGATTGGTGGCAGACCTGTCTGAACCGAAGAAAATGGAGATGAGGCTGCGAGAAAACGAGAGGTTGACAATTATGTCTCAGATTGCCGGAGAGGCTGTTCATGAGATTCGCAACCCCTTGAGTGTAATCAGGACAGGGCTTTATCTTCTGAAGAGTGTATTGCCAGATGATGAAAAGACAAAGAGGAGGCTGCAGCAGATTGATGAAGCAGTGACAAGGACAACCTCCTATCTTGAAGACCTTCTCTCGCTCTCAAGGCCTCCTATCTTTAATGTAAAAATGATTGATATAAAAACCATTATTGAACAGTCATTAGAAGAGGTGCCTCCATACCTTCTCTCAAATATAATGGTGATAAACAAGGAGCTACCAGAAGGACTTTTTATAGAGGCAGATCCTGATAGGCTGAAGCAGGTCTTTGTCAATATTATTAAAAATAGTTGTGAGATTATGAAGGCAGAGGGAAGATTAGAGATTTCAGCCTCCAGGGACGAGACAGAAGAAGGAGATTTTGTCTTTATAGAATTTGCTGATGTTGGTTATGGAATTCCTGTAGAAAATTTAGAAAGAATCTTTGACCCATTCTTTACTACTAAAAGTAAAGGAACTGGTCTGGGTCTGGCTATCTGCAAGCGGATTGTTGAGGCTCATCAGGGAAAGATTGAGGTTGAAAGCAGGTTAGGCTCAGGTGCAAAATTTACTGTAAAACTACCAGTAAAAAGGAATGGTGAATAAAATAATAGGGGTATCTACTTGACACCCCCCCAATAAAATATGATATAATAGTTCTCGAATGGAGGACTATCCAAATCTATGAATTAGATCCTATTTTAGAGTAGGGGGGTGTCAAGTAGATACC
>JAGUXG010000199.1 GCA_020061965.1 bacterium | reverse complement strand
TATAATATGTCTGGACATTCTAAATGGGCTGGAATAAAACATAAGAAAGGCGCCCTTGATGCCATAAAAGGAAAGATGTTCTCAAGGCTGAGCAAGGAGATTACAATCTGTGCCAGAATGGGGGGAGGAGACCCTGAGGGAAACTCATCGCTGCGGCTTGCAATTGCCAAGGCAAGGGAGGCGAATATGCCTGCCGATAACATAAAAAGGGCGATTGGGAGGGGGATAGGAGTAGGGGGTGGAGAGGGCATCATTGAGACTGTAATATATGAAGGGTATGGCGCAGGTGGCGTGGCTATATTGGTTGAGGCTCTGACAGACAACAAAAAGAGGGCTGCTTCTGAGATACGGCATCTATTCTCAAGGTATGGTGGAAATATGGGAGAAGCTGGATGCGTCAACTGGCTTTTCAACAAAAAAGGGGTCATAACTATAGATAAAAACCTCATCTCTGAAGATAAGCTCTTTGATCTAGTCATCTCTTCTGGGGCAGAGGATATAACAACAGAGGATAATGAATATACCGTAACTACTTTAGCTGAAAATTTTGAAGATGTGAAGGAGGCTATAAAATCTGCAGGTTTAGAGACAAAACAGGCTGAGATTGAGATGCTGCCTCAAAACTATATTAAGGTAGCAGAGAAGGATGCCAGACAGGTCTTGAAACTCGTGGAGATGTTAGAAGAGAATGATGATGTTCAACATGTATGGTCTAATATGGATATCCCTGATGAACTCTTGAATGAGTGAATTTGGTTTACAATTATCGGTTTACGGTTGGAAGAACTGTAAACCGATAGCCGTGAACGGTTACTACAATGAAGGTATTGGGGATTGACCCTGGGGTTGCCACCACAGGCTATGCTGTTGTAGAAAAGAAAGAAGCCTCTTGCTTGGTGATTGAAGCAGGGATAATCAGAACAGAGGGAGAAAAGCCTTTATCCAAAAGGCTTTTTTTGATATATGAGACTATTTGTTCGATAATCAAAAAGCATAATCCTGACTCTATTGCCTTAGAAGATGTATTCTTTGCCAAGAATAGAAAGACAGCCTTGCTGATAGGTGCGGCAAAGGGGGTTATTCTTCTTTGTGCGGGTAAGTTCAATCTTCCGGTAGCAGAATATACGCCTTTAGTCATAAAACAAGGTGTCTGTGGATTTGGAAGGGCAGAGAAGAAGCAGGTTCAAGATATGATAAAAAGGTTGTTGGGTCTGGCAGAGATAATCCAACCAGATGATGCCACAGATGCTGTTGCTTGTGCCATATGTCATATTCAGTCGGGGTGGTTAGAATGTTACAAGAGTTAGAGGATTTGGCAAAGAAGCAGGGCATCTCTTTATTTTCTGTAGCTCCTACCCCTGAAGAAGAGAGAAAGAAATTTGGTCTTCCCTTCGCCATAGTTCTGGCAGTAAGGCTATCAAGTTCTTGTTTGGAAAGGGTGGTGGATAGACCGACAAAGCTATATCTCCATCACTACAAACAGGTGAATTATCTCTTAGACAGAGCAGCGTTACTTCTTACAAACTACATTCAAGAAAAGGGCAAAGATGCTTTACCAATACCTGCATCTCAGGTTATTGATTGGACAGAAATGAAAGGGGACCTCTCCCACAAAAAGATGGCACATCTGGCTGGCATTGGCTTCTTTGGAAGGCAAAGCCTGATTGTATCGCCTCAGTTTGGAGCAAGAATGCGGTTGGTTACAGTTCTCACAGATCTTGAACTCTCACCTGTTGGAAGACCGATAGACGCAGGTTGCGGAGATTGCAGAGCCTGCATCAAGGCTTGCCCTGCAGGAGCTATAAAAGAACAAGCAGAAGACTTTGATCTATCTGCCTGTAAAGCACAATTAGATATATTCAGGAAAGGCATAGGTCAGCACATTTGCGGGATTTGTGTCAAGGCTTGCAGAGGACAAAAGTAATTCAGCAACAAGAAAAGCATTATTTCTGTACTGCAGTTCCTAATATGGAAAAATTTAAGGATTTTATCTATTCTTCTGGTCAGATATTTGTCTTTATTGTACTGATTGGAGGCTTAATCATGGGTTCATTTATCTTGGTAACAAAGAGAAGGCACTCTAGCGACCCAAAGATTCAGATAACACATAGTCAACAGGAGAGCCAGATTAACCCAAAAACATCTGCCTCAAATATTCCAAAAAAGAAAAAGCCACAAGTCTTTATCATAAACATAAATACAGCAGAATCAGAAGATCTTCAACTACTTCCTGGTGTAGGCCCTAAATTAGCAGAAAGGATCATAGAGTTTAGAAAAAATAATGGCAAATTTAAGGAGAAAGAGGATATAATGGGGGTTAAAGGAATTGGCGAGAAGAAGTTTGAAAGATGGAAGGACTTGATAACAATAGACTGAAAAGGATTCTCTTTGTCTGCACAGGAAATAGCTGTAGAAGCGTGATGGCTGAGATCTATCTTAAAAAGGTAGCTCCATGGATTGATGTTCTCTCCTGCGGACTCTCTCCTGCTCATGGAATTGGAGTTCCTAAGCCAGTAGAAGATGTGCTGAATAAGGAAGGGCTTTCTGCTGCAAGCCATCTGGTCAAAGAGGTGAGCGAGGATATAATCAATTGGGCAGATGCAATCTTAGCTATGGAGTCTTACCAGAAGGAGAGACTGAGGCTTCTGTATCCATCAGCAAAGGATAGAATATATCTCTTGGCAGAATATGCTGATGTCAGTCCGGTTGATATTCACGATCCCTTTGGAGGCTCAAGAGAGGCTTATGAGACAGGGTTTGCCAAAATTAAGGAGTGCATAGACAGGCTAATAGTTCAGTCTAAGTTATAGTAAGCGTTCAGCTCCAAAAATACCTGAAAGCTGACGGCTGATAGCTGAAAACTGATAGCTATGAATATGAAGATTGCCATAGGCTGCGACCACGCAGGATTTTCTCTTAAAGAAGATATAAAACTGTATCTTGCAAAAGAAGGATATGACCCTATAGATTTTGGAACTGACAGCCCTTCTTCCTGCGACTACCCTGATTATGCTAAGAAGGTGGCGGATGCTGTCGCTAATGGTTCATTTAGATTTGGTATTCTTATCTGTGGCACAGGGATTGGAATGTCTATCGTGGCTAATAAGACTAAAGGGATTCGGGCTGCATTGTGTTGCTCTTGCGAGACAGCCCAATTAGCCAGAAGCCATAATCACGCCAATATTCTCTGCCTTGGCGCTCGGTTTCTTTCTCCTGAAGAGGCAAAGCAAATAGTTTCTACATTTCTCGCCACCCCTGAAGAAGAAGGACGGCATAGAAGAAGGGTGGATAAGATTGAATGAAAAATTATACTCAAGGAACACGAGGTCTAGCAAAGATTTTTGTTGTAGGTTATAAGTTGTAGGTTGAAGAAGTAAAATAAATGTATGTGTTTAGGTGAAAAAGAGATGAATTTGAAAAATAACCGAGATACAAGAAACAATAACCAAACAATGACCAATAACCAAATCTCAATAACCAAACAAAAAGGTTAG
>JAGUXG010000029.1 GCA_020061965.1 bacterium | reverse complement strand
TGTTGTGGAAGGGTATAGAGAGGATAACAACATAGCTACAAGGACAATCTTTGTCCAAGAAAGACCCAACAAAGGGATATTGATGGGAACTGTAACAAACTTGAGCCAACAACCATTAGGAAACACATTAGTCATAGCTATTGGCAAATCCCTTGGTCTGGATATGACTGATTCTAATGGAAGATACATCATCCCAAATTTAATTCCTGGAAAGTATCTAATCTTAGCCGTAAAGATTGGTTACACTCCTCAAACAAAGAGCCTTCCCATTAAATCTTCTCCACCACCAACAATCTTAAACTTTGAAATGAAGAAACGAAAGGCAGAAGAAAGCCTTTCCTTTGATGAGGTATATTCCCTTGTTTTATCTTCTTTAGAAGAAGAAAAAACATTAGCCGAAGAAGATCAAGACCCTGAGATACTTGCATTCTCTGCGGCACTACTAGCAACAAATCTTCAAGATGAGCTACCATTTTTAGAAACCCCTGGCACAGCAACCCTAAGCTTAGAGAATAATGGCTCAAGCATCCTCTTAAAATCAGCCTTAAGCAACATATCATTAGCTAAGATAGAAGTCCAAAATGTAAAGATAGAACAAGGAGACCTATTGACAGATAGAAGAATAGGAAATATCTTTGCCTGTAGCCTTCCAGAAGGAGAAACATCCGAAGGAATCCTGGCAAAGATAAATCTGCAAAACCTATCAGAAGAACCAACCAAGATAGATGTCCATTGCACTTTCGTTGATTGTCTTGGCAATACCTTCTCTATTGCTGAATCTATTCTCATAGAACCCGAGGCACCAACAGTCTCAGAACTTCTCCAGTCCTATCCAAACCCAGCAGATAATGGATGCTATATACCGTTCAAGCTATCAGCAGATAGCAATCAGGTATCAGTAGAGATTTATAATATCCTAGGGCAGAAGGTAAGAACAATAGAGGTTGGACAAAGAAAAGCAGGTTGCTATACAACAAAAGATAGGGCAATATACTGGGATATGAAGAACAATTCTGGACAAGGGGTAGCCAATGGATTATACCTTTATCAATTGAAGGCAGGGGAGTTTGTTGCTGTTAAATCTATGGTGGTGAATCAGTGATGGAAAGAATGTCAAATGACAAAACTCAAATCAGGATTGTTTAAATGAAATCCAAGTGACAAAATGAAAGATAATTTTTTGACATTAAAGCATTTGACATTCATTTGACATTTGGATTTTGACATTTGGATTTTTAATAAATTCTTGCAAAAACACAAAGAATATGGATATAATGAGAATATGTCGAAAATCTTAAAAAAGGGAGGCAAAGATGAAGATGTTTAAAAAGAAAGAAATTAAAGGGCTTGTTTGCTTGCTGGCAATTATGTTAGCAAGCAAGGGCTGGGCTGTAGCCGAAGAGGCTACACAAGGGACAGAGACAAAGGCTATAGGGACACAAACCATAGAGCCAAAGCTGATTATGGAATGCAAGTTTGATGAACCTGTGGTTGATGTTATCTTTGGTGAGGCAACAATGACAGTAAAAGAGGCAAGGGCTTTAGGGATGAAGGGGTTGGAAAAGAAGAAGGCAATGGAGATTGTGAAAGTGCAATATCCGAAGGTGGTGGTTGCTAATAATAAGGATGAAAAGGAAGTTAGGGATACAGGGCTAATGACATCAATCAAGTTTTTGGATAAGTACAAAAAAGCAAATAAAGAATTTGTTGTTTCACAACATCTTACGAAGAAGCCTGGATGGATACATCCTATGGGAGAACCTGATTCAGTATTATTTAACATCTCTAAAAACAGGAAGTACATCTGTGTTAATATTCCTTTCCCCATAACAGAGGAAGACTACTATGGATATGGCGAAGATTGGTATAAATTTGTATTGAGGGAGTCCGAGGCTGTAATATTGAATACAGAAGGCGACATAATACGAAAGATTAAAGCTTCTTATGACACCCTTGTTTCTCCAAATGGGAAATATGTGGTTGATATAGATATAAGTGGTGAGGGAGCAGGCCCACTGGTAATTTATAATGAAAATGGGATAGTTAAAAAGATATTTTTATTAGATTGTTGGGGAATAGATTTTTCCAAGGATGGAAACTGGTTTGCTGTAATTGGAGAAACAGGAGAAGGGGTAGACTATTTAATTATACTTGATAAGAACGGAGATGAATTCTGGAGAAAAAAGATAACAGAAACTGATTGGTATATTGAGGAAATGAACATATCAGATGACGATATAATTACTGTAACCACTTGGAATGTAAGAACAGGTCAAAAACTTAAGTATCGTTTTGACAAAGAAGGTAATTTAATAGAACGTAAATCAAAGAAGGAGGAATAAGATGGCAAGAAAGATTTCTAGTTTCTTTATCTTGGGTATCTTAATAGGGTATTCAGTAGTATGGAGTTATCCTTGGCCTGTATCTCCATTCAACACCCCACACCAGATCAACGGTACAGTAGGGGAATGGAAATCAGATGGTCGATTTCATCAAGGGGTTGATATACATGCAGATGAAGGAACCAATGTGTATCCTGTTGTTAGTGGAACAGTAACAAACATAGTAAAAACCGGTAAGAAAAGACGTGTTGAAATTAAAGGTATTACCGGAAGATTATTTGAGTATTGGCATATAACTCCTGATTCTGCACTCAAACCAAACCAATTTGCTACAGAAAGTACTACCCTTCTTGGTAAAGTAGCGCCTAAAAAAGATACTGGATATCCACCCCATCTTCATCTTGAAGAAGATGATGGAAAATACAACCCTCTGAGAAACGGTGGCCTCACCCCATATATTGACAACCATCTCCCTGAGATTAAACCAAATTCCATCAAATTTGTAAGAGAGGTAACGGAAACACCTATTGGCACAAGCAATCTGAATGGTTGGGTTGATATTTTGGTTGATGCTACTGATAGAAGAACAGCAGCTAATGGCTCTGCTGCTAATTTGACCAATGAAGTAGGGGTATATGGAATTGAATATGAGGTAATTAAAGATTCAGTTACAGTTTTAGGTCCTATTAGAAGTATAACCTTTGATTCTATACCAAATCCAAATGATCCTTATGACAATTTTGGCTATGTCTATAAATATTATGATCAGAAATACTACACCCATTGGGCAACCAATGATGCCTGGAACTTGGATCATCCAGGTAGTTTTTGGAACACAAAACAACTA
>JAGUXG010000089.1 GCA_020061965.1 bacterium | reverse complement strand
ACCTCATTTTGTTTTATAAACAATACCCTTTTGCCAAACCTCACTGCATTTTTTATCCTTTCTATCTCTTTCACTTCCTTCCTTACCAATCCTTTATACAGCTTCCTGCCTGACGGGAGCCTCGTCAAAAAATCTATCTTTTCATCGGCAAGACCTTTGATATTATCCTCACAGAAAAAGCCTGCATCCAAAAGCACAAAACTGTTCCTTATACCAAACCTCTTGATCTCTTCAATCGTTATACTTATAGAAGATACATCCGCTATGTTGCCAGGCAGATACCTGAAATAAAAGGGAAGCCTGCTCTCCTTCTCTACCGCAACAAGGAGCTTTATCTGCTTATCTATCTCTCCATTGCCATATCCCCAAGCATTAGACCCCAAATGTATCTCATTTGGCAAGGCTGTAGTATCAATAATAATCCCATCCCGCCTTCCTATAAACAATGAAATATACCTGTTGAAAAACTCACGATGCAAAACCTCCTCACCCAAAACCTCAAGACATCTGCTTATCGCTTGTGAGGTGAGGTTAAGACCCTTGAAAAGAAATCTTCCAATATTGCCTTCATACCATATATCAGCATAGCTCATCGCAGAAAGATGGCATATTCTATAGCAAATAAGTGCTAAAAGGTAATCTTTTTTTTCACCAAACACATCTCCCAATAGCTTTGTTATGCTTGATTTATTCATAAACTCAAAAAGAGTAAAGCTATCACCAAAGTCCAGAATCAGTTTTTCTTTCTTTGGAATATCATCTTTCTTAGAGACACTTCCATTTTTATTAAGAACACCAAGATACTTCACCCTTTGACGAGAAGTCTTCTTGGTAGAATCCCATATGGATGTTATCTCATAAGCGTACTTCTTTTTTCCGAAAATCTTATATCTTACAAAACTCATAATGCCTATATAGGCACTATTATAACCAAGATCTCCTCCATTGTCAATAGCTAATTAAACCTAATATTAGCAAGGTGTTGCTCAGAGCCTCATCTTGTTTTAAACTAACCTAATGCCTAATTCAGCGGGAATTCAGGAATTTCTTTTCCATCGTTCTACAGTCATTAACATACTCAATCAATTTACCATTCACTTCTATTATAGTTTGGAATGGGTATTTAGTCAATATCTTTTGCTTAAGTTGTTTATTTCGCTCTTCGATCTCAGAGCGCAGTGTATATCTTCTCTTCCTTCGCAGGATTCAAGACGGCCAGGGGCAATCAATCCCCAAATAAACGGACAGGAATAAGAGGGTTAATCTTACATCTGTCTTTAGATGACAAATCCATTCTCCATCAAGATAACCCCTATCCATAATGAGCCAGTGAATCTTCCATATCCCATGAGCAGAGAGGAATTCATCAACGAGTTCTTTGCACAGAGGAAAATCATAAGCCTTAGGTCCAGAAAGTCTGAGTCCCATCAAAAGAAAACAGGACTTTATTGAGACCTCCATTGGCAAAGAAGAATAAGGATTCAAGGAGTCAATGTATCATTTTCTGCTTTGTCTTTTTCACTCTCCAATTACACATATCCCTCTGGTGCATCAATCAGGATGAGGCTTCGCAAGAGGGCTTCATTTCTGTTTGCCACATCCTTTTTGTAGATAAATCCAGCCTTCTTGATATACTGCTCCACCTCCGGATACTCACTTCTGTAAAGTTTACTCAATTTTCTCCTCTTGATGATATAGCCTGCCTTCAGCTTCTTTATCTTATAGATAGGGTTAATGATCGGATTCTTTAGGTTCTCTGTAAGAATCTTGCTTGTGTCATACTCCTTAAAGATTTTGCTACTTCTGGCGAGAATAAGAGAAAAAGATGAGTTATTTTTAATATCCTCAGTATCTTTTAGGTTTATTTTCCCGCTTGACAGGGATTCTCTCAGTTTAAGCTCTGAGGTTTCCCTGTGTTCCATCTGCGGAAAGAGCCTGAGGTAGTCTTGCAAGTATAAGGGGCACCCTATTATAGGGTTTTCCTTCTCTTTGTTATGCAGGTGTGAAAGAAAGATTGTTCCATCATCATCCAATACTCTCATAAATTCAGAGGATATGCCTGCCTTTGCCTCAACAAAGTGAAAAGAGTCAGAGCAGAGGATAGAGGAGAAATTCTTATCTTTGAATGGAAGGGGAAGGTTGCCATTAAGGCAGAAAAAGTCTCCTTCTTTAGCAAAGAGCTTTCTGGCAAGATAGAGATTAGCAAAGTTTTTATCGCAAAGGGTGATATTCTTTGGGTCAATCCACTTGGACAGAATATAGGCTGTATGTCCTGTGCCACACCCAAAGTCTAAGAGCCTTCCCTTTCTCTCTTTAATGACGGAGACTAAAGGCAGAAAGGACAAAAATGATGGTGCGGTAAATCTGAACCTTGAGTACTCTGTCCAGAACCTGAAGCCCCAGAGTCCCATTATCTTATAAAAACTTATCCTGTGTAGAGCAGCCCAGGCAAAGAATGGACTCCAGGATTCCTTCATCAGCAGATTGAATGCTGCAGATCTTGCCTTGCCTTTCTTTATCAGCTTGACTGCCTTTTCTGTGGCATCTTCTCTCTTTAGAATCAATATTCCTGATAAAAATGGCCAGAGATTACAGGAACACTCAAACAAGCCATCTCCCCACTCAATATCCCATGGTTTCAGCTTCCCTGCACAATACGGACAAGCTAATCCTTCAATATCCATGATAATAAGAATACGCAAGGATTGGTTGTTGTGTCAATTTTTTGTAGTATCTTCTCCCAGTTTACCAATTATATTGACATTTTAGGTTTTGGAATGACATAATTGTTTTTCAAACTTAAAGGAGGCATATTATCCAACTCAACTTTGGCAAAAATCCAAATTTTAAAGCTTAAATGTCAAATGAAATCTAAAGTTCAAATGACCAAAACCCTTTGACATTTGGGCATTTGACATT
>JAGUXG010000095.1 GCA_020061965.1 bacterium | reverse complement strand
TCAATGGTAATAATGTCTATCTCTTTTCTCTTTTGGACAATCTCTTTTGTAATGATGATTCAGGAGAGGATGAAATAGATGGGTCATAAAGTAAATCCAAGAAGTTTCAGGACAGGATACCTTTATAGTTGGGATTCCACATGGTTTGGGACGCGCAAAGACTATGTAAAAAACCTTCACGAAGACCTTTTTATCAGAAGGTTTATAGAGGAGCATTTTTCAAGGGGAGGTATCCAAAGGGTAGTGATTGAAAGGTTTGGTCAGAGAATAACAGTGAATATTCATACAGCCAGACCTGGGATTGTGATTGGAAGAGGTGGTAGCGAAATAGAAAATCTCAGAAAAGAACTTTCCCAAAAGGTTTCTGGTCAGATTCAGGTAGAGATATATGAGGTAGAAGAACCAGATCTTTCTGCAATCCTTGTTGCTCAGTCTGTTGCTCGCTCTATAGAGAAGAGAATCGCTTACAGAAGAGCAATGAAGAGGGCTGTTCAATCTGTAATGGCAGCAGGTGCTATTGGCGTAAAGATTACAAGCGCAGGCAGATTGAATGATGCAGAGATAGCCAGGTCCGAGTGGTATAGAGAAGGAAGGGTGCCTCTTCATACCATCAGAGCAGATATTGATTATGGATTTGCTGAGGCACAGACCACCTATGGAAAGATAGGCGTCAAAGTCTGGATATTTAAGAAGGAGATAATCAAAGATGTTAATGCCCAAAAGGGTCAAGTTTAGAAAGCAACAGCGCGGCAAAAGAGGCGGAGTAGCTATAGCTGGAAGCACTATCTCTTTTGGAGAGTATGGGCTTCAGGCATTAGAGCCAAACTGGATTACAGCCCGGCAGATAGAGTCTGCTCGTATTGCTATGACCAGGCATGTAAAGAGGGGTGGAAAGATATGGATACGAGTTTTTCCAGATAAGCCTATAACCAAAAAGCCTGCAGAGACAAGGATGGGAAAGGGAAAAGGTGCTCCTGAGGGTTGGGTGACAGTAGTAAAACCAGGCAGGATTCTTTTTGAAATGGCTGGGGTTAATCCTGAAACAGCAAAAGAGGCATTTCGTTTAGCCTCCCATAAGCTGCCTATAAAAACAAGGATTTTGGTGAGAGAATGAAGACAAAAGAACTGAGAAGCCTTCAAAAGGAAGAATTATTAGAAAAGAAGAAAGAGCTTTCTACTGAACTATTAAACCTTCGCCACCAGAAGGTGATAAGAGGGCTGGAGAAGCCTCATAAAATTAGAGAGATAAAGCGGTCTGTGGCTACAATCAATACCTTGCTAAGAGAAAGTGAAGAGTGAAAAGTTAAAGATGAAAGAGATTTTAGATTTTCGTTTATTTTTTAGACGAAGGAGAAAAAGATAATGGGAGAGAGAAAAAAGAGAATAGGCATCGTTTTATCTGATAAGATGCAGAATACTGTGGTTGTTCAGGGAGAGACTATTATTCAGCACCCCGTGTATAAAAAGTATATCAAGCAAAGAAAGAAGTATTATGCAGATAATCAAATAGGAGCAAAGACAGGGGATAAGGTCAGGATAATAGAGACAAGACCATTATCTGCTATGAAGAGATGGCAGGTTATAGAGGTGATCAAATGATTCAACTACAGACAAGACTCAATGTTATTGATAATACTGGGGCAAGAAAGATTATGTGCATCCATGTTGTGGGTGGTTCAAAGAGAAGATATGCCAGACTTGGCGATATAATCGTGGGTTGTGTCAAGGAGGCAATCCCTACGGCTCAGGTTAAAGATGGGGCTGTTGTTAAGGCTGTTGTTGCCAGAACAAAGAAGGAACAGAGAAGAGAGGATGGTTCATATATCAAGTTTGATGAGAATGCGGCTGTCATTATAGATAAAGACGGAAATCCTGTTGGAACACGAATCTTTGGACCAGTTGCCAGAGAGCTAAGGGCAAAAGGGTTTATGAAGATCATCACCCTTGCTCCGGAGGTAGTATGAGCCTTAGGATAAAAACAAATGATAAGGTAGTAATCCTCGCTGGAAAGGATAAAGGAAAAGATGGAAAGGTTATCAAGGTATTTCCAGATAAAGAAAAGGCGATAGTAGAAGGGATAAATCTGGTCAAGAGGCATAGTAAACCTACACAAGCAAACAGACAAGGAGGAATCATTAAGAAGGAGCTGCCTATGTGGCTCTGCAAGATGCAGCTTTTATGTCCGAACTGTGGAAAGGCTGTAAGATTCTCTAGCATAAAAAAAGAGGATGGTAAGAAACTGCGGGTCTGTAAGGCCTGTCAGGAACCAATAGATGTAGAATGAAAAAACTATTTTTCTTGTGTGTGATGGGGTTGGCTTTGCCGAAAGTGGTCTTTTCTGAGGAGTTTTCCTGTAAACTCACTTTTATTATGGGCTCAGTCCAGATAAGGAAAGGGACTGAGACCTGGCAGAAAGCGATACTTAACTGCGCGCTTTTGCCCGGAGATGAGATACGGACAGGTCCAGGTTCTGAAGCTGAGCTAAAAGATGCTGATAAATCTGTCATTAAAGTAAAGGAAAATACCCATTTTACAGTCCAGAGGTTCGATAGCGAAGAGAGTGTTTTTAAGGTTTGGACTGGAAGGATCTGGATGAGGATGATGAGGCTCAAGTATGGAAATATGAAGGCATCTATTCATACCCCTACAGCAGTAGCTGGTTTACGAGGAACAGAATTTGCCACTGGTGTCTGGTTAGATGGTACAAGCGATTTCTTTGTCTTTGAAGGTGCTTTAGGTATAAGAGAGGTAAATCAAGTAGAAGAGATTTTGCTTGATAAGGGTTTTAAGACAAGGGTTTTTTCTGGACAGTCTCCAGCAATACCAGAAGGTTTGACAGATGAAGACCTTTCAGAGTGGCAGGAAGGAGAAAAGCCGGAAGAGAAGCCAGAACCAAAGGAAGAAGACAAAAAAAGGAAAGAGCTTGGTTGGCAGGCGATGTATGGAGCAACTATGATTGATAATAAGCTCTACTATCAATTGGGAATCCTGCCGGAACTAAAGTTTTGGAGATTGGGACTTGGGTTAGACCTTTCTCTTTATTTTGACGAAGATGGGAATATGAGAAAGGGTGATTGGAAAGTGCAAAACAAGGTTCTCTATCTCCGATACGGAGAAAAAGATAAGGGTTTTTATACAAGGATAGGCGCCTTACCAGAAGTTACTTTGGGTCATGGCTTCATTATGAGCAGATACACAAATATGCTCTATTATCCATCAACAAAGACTATTGGCGTAGAGGTCTCCTGGGATAGAAAGAAGGGTGGATTTAATGCGGTTTTACCTGATGTTGATGAGGCTAAATTATATGGTGGAAGGGTTTATGGAAAGTTTGGCCCATTTAATCTTGGTGCTACCTGTGTTTCAGATACAAAGCCAGCAACCACAACAACTGTCTATGGTGGTGACATAGAGATTCCACTGCCTTTTGATGTAAAACTATATGGGGATGTGGCCAAGATTGATAGATATGGAATGGGCTTTGCCGCACCAGGGCTTTTGGCTAAAATTTTTGGGCTGGATTTCAGATTAGAGTATCGGAATATGGATAGTGATTTTATCCCAGCCTATTTTGACACCTTTTATGAGGACGCAAGGATGAAGAAATTAGGTTCATTAACATCTGGAGGAGAGAAGACAAAAGGGGTCTTTTCTGGGTTTGACTACCAGTTCTTTAACGCTTTCTCTATGGCTATGGTTTATGAAAGCTATTCTAAAAAGGATCCAACCCTATATCTGGGCTTGGGTCTTCTTAAAAAGATAGGAAACCTGAATTCAGCCTCTATATCTCTTTATAGAAAGGAAGCAAAGCCATTATTCTCTGATTTTAAGAAGCCAAACACGATGTGGAGACTTGTTGCAGATTATCAGTTAGCAGGACCTGTCAGTGTAGTCTATACCTATAAGGTAAACTATGATGAAAATGGCATATCCTATCCCTCCTCATCCCTATCCACAAAGATTAGCTTTTAACAAGTTTAGATAATCTCTTTCCCCAGTTCTCTTTTCTTTGGATAATCTCTTCTGTTTGCTCAAAATCTCTTCTCTAAGTTTTGCAAGCTGGAGGTTTCCTTGTCCTCCAATATGGCTTCTCTTCTTTAAGGCTTCTTCAATCTCAGGGGTTTCAATCTTGTCTATTTATAAAAGATTGTATAAGCATATCTGTCTTTTTTTGATCTTGATATCTCTGTTGTCTCAAGAAGGTCTTTTGGTTCAACCACCAGGGCATAAGCAATCCTGTATATAGAATCTAAACCTATTTCACACTCACCTCTCTCAATCACACTGATATGCTTGGTATTTTCTCAGTTCTTTCTCCAAGCCTATCCTGAGTGAGACCCGCTGCCTCTCTTAATTTCATTATAGCTTTCCAAAGGCAACCTTTCTCTCTTTCATTAAGACTACTATCTATAAGGCTACAATGTAAACACTGCCGAGATAGAAATTTGATAAATCATTTGGATGTGGCTATTCTTGAACGACAGCAAAACTGCTATATTACTGAAGTTAGGCAAAAAAGGATTAAAGGAAAATCCCTTTTATGTCGAGATATAAAGTAGGGATACTAATATCTCATAGAAAAGGAGGGATTTATACCGAGAAGAAATCAGGTCTAGCAAAAATTTTGTTCTTAAAAGGGTTCAAGGAAGAGAGGCGTCAAGGATGAGATGAAATCAAGGAAATCCATCACTTAAACCCTTGAATCC
>JAGUXG010000205.1 GCA_020061965.1 bacterium | reverse complement strand
CAAAATAAGGGTCGTTTGGTGTGCCGCAGATGTGTCTGATATAATTGGGCTCAGCATAGACCACATCAGGGTCAGACCGGAGACTGCTAATCATATCCTCTACCCTGCCCTTGGAAAACCTTATTTTGTAGGTTGTCTCAAAGAGAGGCTCTATAGATAGGATATTCGCAGCCTTGCTTTTGATGGATGCAGACGATACGACCTCCTTAAACTTGACCAGAACCTCTCCCTCTCTATAAGATGAGAAACAGGGCAGGGAGAACAAAAATACAAAGGCTATCTTTCTTAACACCGATAAATTTTACTGAAAAATCCCTTAGTTTAACAAGAAAAACTTTTGTATACTCAAGAAACACGAGGTTTGCCGAAAAATATGTGATAAAAGGGAGGATAGGATTCAAGGGCTTAAGTGAATGTTATCGCCTTTCCCAACCCCTGCAAAGTTATGATAAGATAACATTCAAGAACCTGACTGACCAATGCAGGATAAGAATCTATAACATTACAAGATAGCTTATCTTTGAAAAAGATTGCACAAACACACAGTGTATTGTAGAATGGAATCTTACAAACAAAATATGGCAGAAAAAAAACCTATAGAGACAAGCTGGACGCAGAAGTCGGACATTATGGTGGCTATATTCGTCCTCTGTATCATCGTCATGATGGTGGTGCCTTTGCCGCCATTACTCATTGATATTCTTATCGGTGCGAACATTATGTTGGCCATGATGACCATTCTCACCGTGATGTATATCGGCAAGGCCATTGATTTCTCTGTCTTTCCATCACTGCTCCTTCTGTCAACAGTCTATCGTCTTGCCCTTGAGGTCTCATCTTCAAGGCTTATTCTACTTGGAAGGGGTGGAGAGGTAGGCATCATCAACGCCTTTGGCAGTTTTGTTGTTGGAGGAAACTATGTGGTTGGTATAATCATCTTTACTATCCTCACTGTCATCCAGCTCTTAGTCATTGTCAGAGGAACAACTCGGGTCTCTGAGGTCTCTGCCAGATTTACCTTAGACTCTATGCCAGGAAAGCAGATGGCTATTGATGCAGACTTAAATGCCGGGTATATCACTGAACAGGAGGCACTCAAGCGGAGGATAGAGATACGCAAAGAAGCAGATTTCTATGGAGCAATGGATGGAGCAGCAAAGTTTGTTCAGGGTGATGTTATTGCCGCCATTGTCATCATTATTATCAATATTATTGGTGGTCTGGTTGTTGGAGTGATTATGCGTGGAGAGCCTTTAGTAGATGCTATTCGTGCTTATACTACCTACACCATTGGTTGCGGTTTATCAGCCCAGATTCCGGCATTCTTAATCTCCGTAGCTACAGGTATCATTGTCAGCCGTGCTGCTTCAGACAGATCTCTTGGAACAGATTTGACCAAACAGCTCACCTCTCAGCCACCTGTCCTCTGGATTACATCTGGTGGGCTTCTCCTTTTATGTCTAACCCCACTTCCAAAGGCACCCCTATTATTGCTTTCTGTGGTATCTGCCATACTCGGCTATATGATGTCAAAGACAGAGAAGAAGAAAGCCATAGAGGAGAAAGAGCAGGCAAAGAAAGAGGAGCTTGAGAAGATAAAGAAGCCAGAGAGCGTTGCTTCACTCCTTATGGTTGACCCTATGGAGCTTGAGGTAGGTTATGGTCTTATTCCATTTATTGACCCTGAGCAGGGCGGAGACCTCTTAGAAAGGATAACTATGCTGAGGAGGCAGTCTGCCTTAGAGCAAGGAATCATTGTTCCACCCATCAGAATACGTGATAATATCCAACTTCAACCTCAAACCTATATCATCAAGATTCGTGGGGTTGAGGCAGGAAGAGGAACACTAAAGCCTGAGCATTACTTGGCTATGAAGGTAAAGGATGACGCACCAGATTTAGGTGGAGAAGAGACATGCGAGCCAACCTTTGGCCTGCCAGCCTTATGGATTCCAGAGGAGAAGAAAGGGTTTGCAGAAAGAGAGGGCTACACAGTGGTTGACCCTCCATCTGTTGTTGCCACTCATCTGACAGAGATAATCCGTCGCCATAGCAGTGAGCTTCTTGGAAAACAGGAGGTTCAGACTATGGTAGAGAACATCAAGGAGAAGTATCCAACAGTTGTCACAGAACTAATCCCAGAACACCTGACCCTGGGTGAATTACAGAAGGTCTTACAAAATCTCTTAAAAGAGAAAGTCTCTATTCGTAATATGGTCACTATACTTGAAGCCTTGGGCGATTGGGCAGGAAAGACAAAAGACCCAATAATTCTTACTGAGAAAGTGAGGCAGGCACTATTCCGCCAGATAACCCAGCAGTATCAATCTGTAGATGGCACGCTTAAGGTCATAACTGTTGACCCGAAGTTAGAGGAACAGATAGCCATAAGTATTCAAGGGGATAGGGTTGTTCTTGAGCCAACCTTTGCCTCCCGAATCCTAAAAGAGCTTCAAGATATAATTGGCAAGGTTGGAAGGGATGGCTATCTTCCTGTTATCCTTACTACAGGAAGGACAAGGCCATATTTAGTGAAACTCATCCAGCCGGTTCTGCCAATGATGGGTGTGCTCTCTTATGATGAGATAGCCACTGAAGTAAAAGTTATCTCTGTAGGGATGATTAAGGTCTAATGGATAGAGCCTTTTCTGCTGAACTTTGGCGAATTCCTATTTTCCTTTCAATTTGTTAAACCTTATCAAAGGGTGCGGAAAATGGGAAATTTACTGCTCATTGCTTAGAAATTTTCAGCCAATAGACTGGATTTTTCATAATATAAGGGCAATCCTTTACCCGAAAGACCTTGTTGCTATCACTCTTCCTTAAGAGGACGCTGTTCAAGTCAGCACACATATTTCCAACGATAAAGTCTGCTAAAACGACCTTCTTTTTATATATCTTTATCTTGATCCCTTTATCTACCCCAAAGATATGGTGTTTTTCCTTCTTCTCGCTAACAAGGATATCTTCTTTTACCCTGGTCAATCTGAATAAGAAGACCTCTACCTTCTCCTTGTCTGCAGACGCAAGATCTTCTTCTTCCAAACCTACCATCCATTCTCTATCTTGTTTCTGAAGGATACAGCCTTCTCCTATCTCAATCCTTGTTGCACCTGAAAGGTCAGGGAATAAACTATTGGGTCTTTCTTTCTTTATCAGAAAGGAGAAAAAGAGGGCTACTGCCAGAAAGATAAGAAAAAGGAGGCTAATCTTTGCCCTTTGCATGTCTTCTTCTTATGGAAAATAT
>JAGUXG010000032.1 GCA_020061965.1 bacterium | reverse complement strand
TGTGAAGGGATTGGAATAAAAGCAATAACCTTTGGAGACCTGAATTCTCCAGATAGTGAGGTCTCCAAATTGATTGCCAATAATCTAGTCAAAGGCATCAGGGAAGATCTCGGCACAAAACCCAAGGTTTATTATGTAGGATTATAAGGCTTTTTACAATATTGAATAGTTGCTCTTCTTTCTTTATAGATTACGACAAGACATCTGAAATCTCAGGGAGGATAGAGAGCGTGGCAGATGTGGCTATCTTCTCTATTTTTTCTAATTTCGAGAAACAGTCCCAGGATGTCTCTGGGCAAAACTCTATCAGAAACCTTTTCTGAAACTCAGCAACTCTCTTTCTATTAAGCAATATCCATCTTGCCCTGAGAATAGCTTCTCTTTTTGAGATAGGACCGAATTTTGGTACGCCGGTAGGCTCTATGACAATAGACAAACTTGCACCTTTCTCAAATAAAGTCTCTTCCCCTACTCTATCAACGAGCCTTCCATCAGCTAAAGCTCGTTCTTCTTTTATCAGCGGGCTAAACAATCCAGGGATTAAAAGTGTGGTCAGGATTGCCTCAGAAAGACTTCCATGGTCAAGAATAACCTTAGTTCCAGAGTTTATATCTGTTACAGGAATATATAGAGGGATAGATAGGGAAGATATATCTACTTTGCCAAATACATCATTAAGCCAATGAGAGAGCCTATCTTGCGAAAAGAAGACTCCTTTAGTCAATGAAGAGAGAATTTTTCGTACCTCTTCTACTGGAAGCCCCATAGCCACCAAAGCTCCAACCAAAGCTGCCGAGCCTGTAGCGGCTATCATATCGCAATGCAAGCCCTTTTCCTCCCAAACAGAGAAGAATCCCAATCCTCCCAATCCCCAGGCAAGATCTCCACCCAAGCCTATGCCTATGCTTATGCCTGCCTTTATTCTGGCATGTCTAGCCACAGTCTCCCAATTTAATCCAGTATAAAATAAGGCATCAGCAAGCTCTGTTGCTTCTTTTAAGCCATCTGATTTACTCTCATAAGACCTGACAATAACATAGTCAAATCTTGAGGTGAGAGGAACAATAAGGGAGGCAACATCTCTCTTAGAAAGGACGGTTATATCTTTTTGAATCACCTCTACACCTTCCATTTGGAAAGGTTCTGACTGAATAATGACTACCCTTTTGCCCAAAATCCTTGAGAGCTTATCAGGAATAGCCTTTTTGAGAGATGTCTTGCTCTCTATGGTTAAAACAACTGATGGCTTCTTTTGGCTAATATGCTTCTTTGTGTAGCTTCTATAAAGCCTTTCCTTGAGGATATGGGTAAGGAATGTTTCTAACTGCGGGTTATCTTTAAGTAGGCAGTCAAAATCATGTTTTGAAAGTGAGAGAAGTTCTGTATCTGTCACAGCCCTCACTGTAGCTGCCCTCTCCTGTTGCGTCAAAAGTGCCATCTCTCCAAAGCAATCCCCTTTCTTCAGTCTAGCTAAAAGTTTTTCACCTGAGACAACATCCACAACACCTGATTTGATGATATAAAAGGAATCGCCTTTACTTCCTTCTGAGAAGATTATGTCCCCTCTATCCACCCATTCTTCTTTGAAAGCAAAAGAGATAGCTTTGAGTTGGCCATGTTTCAGGTGAGATAAAACGACCGTATCTTTTAACATCTCCAAAGTTTCCATTTAAGTCAAATTTTAAATATTTCTATATAGGGGTATCTACTTGACACCCCCCTACTCTAAAATAGGATCTAATTCATAGATTTGGATAGTCCTCCATTCGAGAACTATTATATCATATTTTTTTGGGGGGTGTCAAGTAGATACCCCTATTTCTATATTTAATTTCAAGCCAGGATATAGCCTTCTCTAATCTTCGTAAGACCTTATCCTTTCCCAAAAGTTCCAGGGTGTCAAATAAGGGTGGAGAGACAGACCTTCCTGTTACAGCAACCCGTAGTGGATGAAAAATTTCGCCTGCTTTTATATTAAGCCTTTCGGATAGCTGGCGTAGATTCTGCTCACAAGCCTCTTTGGTGAAAGGTTCTATTTTAGAAAGCACCGTATTTACTATCTTTAAGTTATCCAAAACCCCTTCCTTTCTCAAAATCTTCTCTCCATCTTCCTTAATCTCTATCTCATTACTTAGAAAGAAGTCTGCCTGATCTTTGAGTTCGCCAATCTTTTTTATCCTCTCCCTGTAAAGTTCCAGAACCTTCTTTGTCCAATCCTTATCAAAACCAGAAAATATCTCGCCCGACAGCTCAACCAATCTATCAATATTGGAAGACCTGATATACTCGCCGTTCATCCACAAGAGTTTCTTCGGGTCAAATATTCCAGCAGATTTGCCAAGCCGTTCAAGAGAAAATAGCTCAATAAGCTCACTGGAGTTTATTATCTGTTGGCTGTCCTCTGTAGAGAAGCCAAGGAGTGCGATATAATTCACCATAGCTTCAGGAAGAAAGCCTTCGTCCTTGTAATAACCTACATCCATAGCTCCGTGCCTTTTGGATAAAGGTGTTCGGTCCTGGCCAAAGATTAAGGGGAGATGAGCAAATTCTGGAGGAGAAAT
>JAGUXG010000013.1 GCA_020061965.1 bacterium | reverse complement strand
CGGAGCCAATGGATATAAACCTCTATCATCTGAGCGATGCAGAAAGAAAAGAGGCTGGAATTGAGTGTCTGCCTGGCAGTTTGGGAGAGGCAATTAGTATTGCAGAAAACAGCGACTTGGTCAAAAATGCCTTAGGTGAACATATCTTCCCAAGATTTATTCATTTGAAAAAGCAGGAATGGGAAGAATACCGAATACAGGTGACTGAGTATGAATTAAACAGGTATTTGCCTATCCTGTAAACTACAGGAAATGTTGAAGGAAGTGTCAAATAGGTAGGAATTAAGATTGAACGATGGAGGAAGAGATAGTGGAGATTGCTGCTTTTTGTTGTCATAATTCTTTAGATAATATATCGGCTATACGCAAACTCAAAGATACCTCCATTAAGGTCAACTTACTTCCATGTTCAAGTAAAATAGAGGTAGGACACCTTCTTAAGACCTTTGAGTCAGGAACGGATGGTATTATGGTAGTTGGTTGTAAAAACGGCAATTGCCAGTTTGTCGATGGATATAAGATAGCCAAAGGAAGGGTCCTGTACACAAAAAGGCTCTTGAATGAAATCGGACTTGGGGAAAAGAAAATTGAGTTCTTTACTCTCTCAAGCGACGAAGAATTCCTTGAAATAGTAAAAGCGTTCGGCATAGGTCTTATAAGCCCTATAAAAGAAAGAGAGGGTAAAACAATTGCCTAAAAAATATCATATTAAACCAAAACCGACTCCGAACAGATTTGTTCCACCAAGGAAATATGTCATTATTGAGCAGGACCAATACTGCCTTCATTGCCCAACAAATGCCTGCATCAAAAAGGATTGTCCTTATGATGTTTATACGCAACGCAGGTTTGATTCTGCAGAGTTAAGGGACATCATCGATTATTTCTGTAAAGGGTGCTTTCGATGTATTCAGGGTTGTAAAAATAATGCCCTTTCAAGGACCCTCAATCCTGAGTATCTTGTTTTGGGTGATGAATACTGGACGCCTGAAATAATCACTTCTGCCTATAATCAGTCAGAAACAGGTAAAATCCCTGTTTCCGGTGCCGGTTATGGTGGTCCGTTTACCGGGGAAGGGTTTGATTCGATGTGGACGGATATGAGTGAGATTGTCCGACCAACAAGGGATGGAATTCATGGTCGGGAATATATCGCGACCAATATTGATTTGGGTAAAAAACTCTCCCTTTTGGAATTTGACAATGAAGGGGGACTGATTTCTGAGCCTCCGCCCCTCATTGATTTACCTATGCCTATTATTTTTAACCCGCTTCCCTTTGGGGTCTTAAATCAAGAAGTAGCTTTAGCCATGGCTAAATCTGCCAAAATTCTTGATACCTTTATGATTATTAACGAAAGCAAGTTAAGCCGGCAACTTATCCCCTACCAAAACCATCTTATTCCCTTGACAAATAAGGTAATTGAGGATAAAATAAGCGGTTTTAGGATGGTGGAATTTTTTGACTGTAACGATGTTTTGGCTCTTATAGAGGCTGCCCGGGCTATAAATCCAAAGATTGTTACCCTGATTAGACTAAGGCTTGATAACGGGGTAGTAGCACGGGTGTTGGAGTTAACAAAGGGAGGGGCTGAGGTAATCCACCTCTGTGCCGATGAAAAAGGCAAGGAATTAGATGCCACAAATCCGCAGCGAGACAAGACTCGTTTTATCAAGGAAATAATTCGTGAGGTTCATTTGAGTCTAATTGAACAATCCCTGCGGGATAAGGTAACTCTGATTGTCTCCGGTGGTATTGCCGACTCCTCGCATTTAGCCAAGGCAATCCTCTCGGGTGTAGATGGCGCGGCCATTGATTTACCATTATTGGTTGCTTTAGAATGCCGACTTTGTAGAAATTGTAAGGAAGGGCTTCCCTGCCCGGTGAAACTCGAAACTGTTGATGCTGAATGGGCTGCCCAGCGAATGGTTAATCTTATGAATGCCTGGCATTCACAACTGATTGAGGTTATGGGTGCTATGGGTATCCGTGAGGCAAGGCGACTTCGTGGAGAATTTGGTCGTGTAATGAATTTTACCGATTTGGAGGAAGAGTGCTGGAAATAAGATAAAACTTCTCGCCAAGGCGCAAAGGACGCCAAGAAATATTTATAATCTTTTAAATCTTTGCGAACTTTGCGTCTTTGCGAGAAAAAAGGAAATTAAATGGAAATAAAATGGACACCATCAAGGTTTAGAAACCTAATATCAAAATATATTTTAAAACGAGGTTCTGCCTGTATTAAATGTGGAATCTGTGTTAAGACCTGTCAGTTTGGGGTACATAAAATTTATTCCGCTGGTCCATCACGACCTAAAGATGCTTTGTGCATTGGTGATGCCTGTTTGGATAAGTGCATAGACAAGTGTCCTGAGGATGCCTTAACCATGAAACTCAACCCGGCTTTTGAGTCCCTTGGGGACTTCCGCTGGGCACCAGATTTGATACTCTCTACCTGGTATCAAGCAGAAACCGGCAAGATACCACCTGGCCATTTGGAGTATAAGACAGGTGCTTCTGGTGGTGGGTTCGATAAATTAGAGTTAGTTTTTCCAAAAGAGATAGATGAGATTCCAGAAGAAGAGATAACTACCACTATCCCTCTTAATCGTCGTGATGAAGAAAGATATAAAGTAGAGATAGATGTCCCCTGGTATGGTGGTGGGATGTCCTTTGGTTCAACAGCCTTGAATGTGATGATTGCTCGTGCAAAGGCAAGTAAAACAGCCAATACCTTTACTTCTACCGGTGAGGGTGGTTATCCAGATGCCCTTATTCCTTACGATGACCATATTATTACTCAGATAGCTACCGGTCTGTTTGGCGTGCGGGAAGAGACTATTCAACGAGTCCGAATTGTGGAATTTAAGTATGCCCAGGGGGCAAAACCGGGTCTGGGAGGACACCTCTTAGGTGAGAAGGTTACCCCTGAAGTGGCTAAGATGCGCGAGGCAGTAGTAGGAAGTTCTCTCTTTTCCCCTTTTCCATTCCATTCGGTTTATTCAATAGAAGATCATAAAAAACATGTGGACTGGATAAAAGAGATCAATCCAAAAGGGCTTGTTTCGGTCAAGGTCTCAACACCAACAGATGTGGATATGGTGGCAATTGGGAGTTACTATGCCGGCGCCCATATTGTCCATTTGGATGGCAGTTATGGTGGGACAGGTGCGGCTCCAAATATCGCCAAAAAAAATATCGCTATGCCCATAGAATACGCCATCCCAAAGGTGCATAAATTCTTATGTGAAGAAGGTGTAAGGGATAAGATAACCTTGATAGCCTCAGGTGGTATCCGCAGTGCTTATGATGTAGCTAAAGCCATTGCCTTAGGTGCAGACGGTTGTGTCATCGGGACAGCCGAACTTATTGCCTTAGAATGTGTTAAATGTGGAAATTGTGAATCAGGCCGTGGTTGTGTGCGTGGAATTGCCACGACTGACCCGGAATTATCCAAAATGATAGATACTGGGTGGGCAACCCAGCGACTTATTAATCTTTACTCTTCATGGAGAACACAGCTTGTGGGGATTTTAAAAAGATTAGGTATGAGAAGTATAAAGGAATTGGTTGGCAGAAGGGATTGCCTCAGGCATCTGGATTACCAATAAAACGGGTATGCTCTTTTAGCCAGGTAGCGATTTCTTCAAGATTAAGGGTTCCTTGAGCAACTTTTAGTCCAAAGTCAACTAATTCTTCCTGACTGCATTCAATACTAATTTTAAGGTTGTCTTCAAGGAAGAAATTGGCACATGCAATTGCGGTTCGTTTATTTCCATCTAAGAAAGGATGGTTATTAACCAAAGAATGAAGGAGGGCAGATGCTTTAAGAAAGGGAGTAGGATATAATTCAATACCATCAAATGTAGTCTGTGGCCTATTGAGAGCAGATTCCAGTAGTCCAAGATTGTGGACTCCATGCACTCCACCGGTTTCTTCTATCATTTGGTGGTGTAAATAAAGTACTTGTTGATATGAGAGGTGTTTCATCTTTTGGCTAATTTCTCTAAAGCAGGTCGATATTTCTCGATAAAATTTTCTACTCGTTGGGCAAATAATGGAGTAATCTCTATGCCCTGCGGCTCAATTTTTATTCGAACCTGTTCGTGTTCTTTGAGATTTAATTCTCCTAATGGTTTTAAGACTCCCTTTTCATAAACAGCCATAATCGTGTTGTTCATCGTTAACCTCCTGATATAATCAGCATATCAAACGATATGAATATTGTCAAGCATTGTTTTTTGTAAGCTGTCAGCGGTCAGTTGTCAGATTTCATTTCATCTTCCAGCTGACGGCTGAAAGATGAACGTTTACTATATAAGGGGAGAAAGGAAATGTTCGAAAGAATTATTAGCTCACGCAAAAAATTAGTAGATAATTTGCCATTGCCGGAGCGAAAGAAGGAAGAAGAAGGTGGCTGTGGAGTAACCGGATTTATCAGCTCTATTCCGGTTGCTGGCAGGCACATATTTGAGCCATCCATCCAGATGCATAATCGTGGAAATGGTAAGGGTGGCGGGATTGCTGCAGTTGGACTTGATGTAAAAAAATTAGGCACGAGTCAACGCCTCCTTGATGACTATTACCTCCTTCAAATAGCCTTGTTGGACACTGAGGCAAGAAAAGAGGTAGAGGAAGGTTGTATTACCCCATTCTTTGACATTGCTCAGGCAGGCATGAGTGAGACACTAAGAGATTTCCGACAGCTTGGTCTTGAGGTTAAACCACCTGATGTGTGCCGATATTTTGTCCGGGCAAAAGAAGATGTGCTGGCAAGATTTATTAAGGAGAATAATCTTGAGGGTATGGATACCAGAGCGGCAGAGGATGAATTTATCTATCAGAATACCTATCGACTCAATACCAAATTTTATGCGTCACTTGGTGAAAAAAAGGCGTTTGTGCTTTCCCACGGTCGTAATATGATGATATTAAAAATAGTTGGCTATGCAGAGCAGGTAGTTCAATATTATTGTATGGATGATTTTAATGCCCATATCTGGATTGCCCATCAGCGGTATCCGACTAAAGGTCGGGTCTGGCATCCTGGCGGTGCACATCCGTTCATAGGATTAAATGAAGCCTTGGTGCATAATGGTGATTTTGCTAATTATTACTCGGTCTCTGAGTACCTGAGGCAAAGGAATATCTACCCACTCTTTCTGACAGATACAGAGGTTTCAGTGCTTATGTTTGATCTTTTGAACCGCTCTTTGCGGTACCCATTAGAATACATTATTGAGGCATTAGCACCGACTACAGAGCTTGATTTTGACCAATTACCAGAGGAAAAACAAAGGATTTATCAAGCCATTCAATCAACCCATATCCATGGTTCACCTGATGGACCCTGGTTTTTTATCATTGCCAGGAATGTGCCGGAGAAAAACAGGTTTCAGCTAATCGGTATTACCGACACATCCATGCTAAGACCACAAGTCTTCGCCCTGCAAGAGGGAGAGGTGAATATCGGGATTATTGCCTCAGAAAAGCAGGCAATTGATGCTACCTTGCACTCTTTAGCTAGTGAGGATAAAAGATTTTGCCCCATAGCGGATAAATACTGGAATGCCAGGGGTGGAAGCCATACCGATGGTGGGGCATTTATCTTTACCCTTGAGGATGAAAAACTCACCTGCACCGATAAATTCGGCAGGATGATTACCACCACGGGAATAAGTGAGAATAGGGAAGTGGTGCGGGATAATCTTGCACAATGGGATACCGATACAGACATCAGACCACCAGACACCGATAATCTTGCACAATGGGATGCCGATACCCTGATTGAGTATTGCCGGGAAATGGTACATCTGGCAAATCAAAATGACGAACTAAAGGCAAAATCCATAGAGGTATTGACCCTGCTTAACGATAGAAGGTATGCTACTGGTAGCAAGAAACTAAGTGCGGTGTTACACATTATCAGGCAAGCCTTGCATGAGATATTTAACACCATTCCACTAATCAGTTCGAATGCGGGAGGCTACCACCGTATTGATTGGAATAGCAGGCATAATCTGTGCGAACAAAAGAACCCGGCAGCGATTTTGGTTCTAAATGCAGAGGGTTTTCCTCCGGAAGGGGATGAATGTGATGCCCGGCTTATTGTCGAGGCTTACAAATCAGGCTGGAAGAGATTCATTGTTTATGGTTGTAAAGGCCAAAGGTTTTATGGCTGTGGTTTGGGAGTAAATACTAAAGGTGTCCGAATTGATGTCTATGATTCCTCTGGTGATTACCTTGCCTCAGGCATAGATGGGCTTGAGATTTATGTCCATGGTAATGCCCAGGACCAATTGGGACAGATTATGAAGTCCGGTAAACTTGTTATCTACGGTGATGTGGGGCAAACATTTATGTATGGTGCCAAAGGCGGTGAGGTATATATCATGGGCAATGGTGCTGGAAGACCATTAATCAATGCTGTTGGCAAACCGCGGGTGGTTATAAATGGCACCTGCCTTGACTTTCTGGCAGAGTCATTTATGGCTGGGGACCCGTTAAATGGCGGTGGATTTGTCATTCTAAACGGGATGGAATTTGATACTTACGGCAGACTCAAAGAACAACCCACACCGTATCCCGGCTCAAATCTCTTTTCCCTTGCCTCAGGCGGTGCAATCTACGCCCGCGACCCACATAAAAAAATAGTGGCTGACCAGTTGAATGGTGGTGAATTTGCCAATCTCACCACTCCCGACTGGGAACTTATCTTACCTTATTTGCAGGAAAACGAAAGGTTATTTGGCATCTCTATTGAAAAAGACCTTTTGGTAGTAGATGGAATAAAGAAAAGCCCGGAAGAGGTGTATAGAAAGGTTAGAGCCGTAAAACTTGCAGTGCTCACTGAGGTTGAAGAGGAAGACTAATTGTCAATTATACTCAAGAAATATGAGGTTTACCGAAGATTTTTGTTGTAGGTTATAAGTTGTAGGTTGAAGAAGTAGAACAAATAACATACAACATCCTGAACTTACAATCACTTTCTTTGTAAACCTGATTTACTTGGGTATAATTCACCGCAGAGACACAGAGGGAAAAAAGATTGATTTATAAAGATTTATTCTGTTACAATGGGAAAATAAATTATTGACACAAGGAATATCTATCCTCTATAATTCGTCTCTTATGGAACTTAATACGAATCAGATCATTATTGAACCATTGTTAACTGAAAGGGCACATTATCTTAGAAAAGAGAACAAGTATCTCTTTAAGGTCAATCCAAAGGCGAATAAGATTCAGATAAGAAAGGCTGTGGAGAATGCTTTCTCTGTAAAAGTTACTGCTGTAAACACCCTTAGACAACAAGGAAAAAAGAGGACAGTGCGTCGGATTGAGGGAAGAAAGCCTGAGATAAAAAAGGCAATAGTCACCTTAGCAAAGGATCAGACCATTGGAGTATTTGAAGGAGTATAAATGGCTATAAGAAAGTGTAAACCTATTACCCCAGGAATGAGAGGAATGTCTTATTTGGTTCAGGATGTAGCCAAAAAGAAGCCTGAGAAACATCTTTTGGCTAAACAAAAAAGCTCTGGTGGCAGAAATAATCTTGGCAGAGTGACTGCCAAACATAGAGGAAAAGGAGCAAAGAGAAGGCTTAGGATTATTGATTTTAAGCGGGATAAGATAGGCATTGCCGCAAAGGTAGTAGCCATTGAATATGACCCAAATCGTTCAGCAAATATCGCACTTCTTCATTATCTTGATGGGGAAAAGAGGTATATTATTGCACCCCTTGGACTAAAAGTTCAAGACAGAGTATCAGGAGGAGAAGAAGCTAAGTTTTTACCAGGCAGTTCTATGAAACTGAAGGATATTCCTATTGGAACAGAGATTCATAATATTGAATTGCGTCCAAAGAGCAGGGGGCAATTGGTCAGGGCTGCTGGAACATCTGCTCAATTTATAGCAAAGGAAGGTGATTTTGCCCATATCAAACTTCCATCAGGAGAGGTAAGATTAATCAGCCTTGAATGTATGGCAACTATAGGCAGGGTTGGAAATGTTGATTGGGAGAATGTGAACTTTGGTAAGGCTGGACGCTTAAGACTCCGAGGCAAAAGACCGCATGTCCGAGGCGTGGCAAAGAATCCGCATGACCATCCTATGGGAGGTGGAGAGGGAAAGACTTCTGGAGGAAGGCATCCTTGTAATTTTAAGGGACTTCTGGCCAAGGGTAAAAAGACAAGAGAAAAGAACAAGCCAGGAGATAAGTTTATCATCAAAAGGAGGAAACAATGAGCAGGTCAGTAAAAAAGGGTCCATATATATACGAAAAGTTGCTTAAAAAGATAGAGAAGATGGGGCAAGATAAGAAGCCTCTCAAAACATGGGCAAGAAGATCTGTTATTCCTCCAGAGTTTGTCGGCTATACATTTGCTGTCCACAACGGAAAGAGGTTTATCCCTATTTATATCACTGAGAATATGGTCGGTCATAGGCTGGGTGAGTTTTCTCCGACAAGGGTCTTCAGGGCGCATAGTGGTTTCCATACAGACAAAGCAAAGTCAAAGACATAAGAGGGTGTAAAGATGACTACCCACAAGATGACCATCAATATGGGTCCACAACATCCCTCAACACATGGGGTGTTGAGACTTGCACTTGAACTTGATGGAGAGACCATAACCTCTTGTGAACCACATATAGGCTATCTTCATCGTGGGATAGAAAAGTTAGCTGAATCAAAGACCTACAATCAATTCCTTCCTATAACAGACAGATTAGACTATCTTGCTGCTCCATCAAACAACCTTGCCTACTGTCTTGCTGTAGAAAAATTTGCAGATCTCATCCCTCCCAGAAGAGCCACTTATATTCGAATGATAATTGCAGAGCTTTCAAGGATTGCCAGTCACCTTGTCTGGCTTGGAACACATGCATTAGATATTGGAGCTTATACAGTCTTTCTTTATACATTCAGGGAGAGAGAGCCGATTCTTGATATCTTTGAAAGCTATTGTGGTAGCCGTCTTACTACAACTTGCTTCAGGATAGGTGGAGTTCCTTATGACTTAGATGATGGGTTAAAGAAGAGAATAGCAGATTTTATTTTAGGTCTTCCAAAGAAGATAGATGAGTATGAAGGACTTCTTACAAAGAACCCAATCTGGGAAAAGAGAACCAAGAATATAGGGATAATCTCAAAGGATATAGCCGTAAGCTACGGACTTACTGGCCCATCCCTGCGAGGCTCTGGTATAGACAGGGATATAAGAAAACTAAACCCATACTGTGCATACAACGAGGTTGAGTTTGTTACTGGGAAAGGTCGGGGTGTTGGTGATGTCTATGACAGATATCTTGTCCGCTTACAAGAGATGAAGGAATCTACAAAGATTGTCAATCAAGCGATTGAAGGTCTTCCAGAAGGGGAGATTTTAGCAGATTGCCCTAAGATTGTTCCGCCAGAGAAGAAGCGGGTAAAGACAGAGATAGCCTCCCTTATTCATCATTTTCACATAATGACAGAAGGATTTGAATTGCCAAAAGGAGAAGTCTTTATGGGCATTGAAGCCCCAAAAGGAGAACTCATTTTTTATATTGTTTCAGATGGAAGAAACAAGCCCTGGCGTTTGCGCATCAGAACACCCTCCTTTACCAATCTTTCCTGTATCTCTGAGATAGGAAAAGGTGCTATGATAGCTGATATGGTAGCTATCATAGGCAGCCTTGACATTGTCCTTGGTGAGATAGACAGGTAAACTGTATACCCAAAAGCAACAGGTTTGCTAAAATTTAAGCTTAAATTTTAGCAAAGTAAGATTTCTTCTCGATATACAAGAAATTCTGTTTTTGATACCGCCAATTTTGCCTAAATTCTGTTGAACTTAGGTTATAACTACGGTGAATCTTGCACTTTTCTTTTCATAAGTAAACTCCATTACCCAAGTTTGGTTGCCACTGGCATCGGTAGTGAGAACCCATGTTGTTAAAGCCTCTTCAGTCTCTGGGTCATAATCCCACCAGGTTCCAGACCTCCTATCCTTGGAGACCTCTGCTTTCCAGGAGAGTAGATAACCCTTGTTATCATCGGGCCAATCTATATAAAACTTCCAAACCTCTGGATCAACATCAACCTTGGCAGTAAGTTTGATACTAACGGTTTCCTAAATTCCCATAATTTTAGGCACTATGATATCTAGGAACTCTGT
>JAGUXG010000030.1 GCA_020061965.1 bacterium | reverse complement strand
TTCCATAACATCGATAGTATACCAAATTGAATCGGGGAACATAAGTACTTTTTTACTGTTTTTTTACACTTTTCATAGGGGGGTCTGAACTGTTACGATATAAAAAGGCATTACGTTATATGCTAAATCGACTAAATAAGCTTTTATCGCTGTGAATTCCTTGTAACATAAGGACTGACAGCTACAACGGTTTTTCCTGATATGTCATTTTGAAATAGTAACATCAAAAAATCGTTATTTATTGACAGAAATGGATTTCTGGGGGTATAATTAAAAAATGGGACTTTTTACATATAAGGCAAGACAGGCAGATGGCAGTATAATTACTGGGGTAATAGAGGCAGATGATGTCCGAAAGGCGATGACCAATATCAGGTCCCAAGGATTAACTGTCATTTCAACTGAAGAGAAGAAGGTAGATATACTTGCTGGGATAATCAAAAGTATAAACATATTTGATAAAGTCTCCCTTGGAGATAAGGTTTTATTCTCAAGGCAGTTTTCTACCCTCATAAATGCAGGAATCCCTGTTATCCAATGCCTGAATATTCTTGTTGACCAGACAAAAAAGAATGTTTTTAAGGGTATTTTAAGGGATATAAGGACAAATATTGAGAGTGGAGAGTTTATCTCAGCGGCTTTAGCCAAGCACCAAGATGCTTTTGACGGCCTTTATATAAGTATGGTCAAGGCTGGAGAGGTTGGCGGTGTTTTAGATGAGGTATTGGATAGGCTCGCCCTCTATTTAGAAAATATCGCCGAGCTAAAAAGGAAGGTTATAGGTGCGATGGTCTATCCTATTATGATTATATTTGTGGCTGTAGGGGTTGTTAGTTTCCTTCTCATATTTGTCATCCCAAAGTTTAAGGATGTTTTTGCGATGTTTGGGGAAAAGCTTCCAGCACCTACCCAGATTTTGATCAATCTATCTAATTTCTTAGTCAAAAAAGGTTGGATTGTTGCCCTTATAACGATTGGCATAATCATGTTTATCGGATTTATGATTGATAAAGTACCAGCAGTCAAATTCAGGTGGCATAAAATTATTTTGAAAATACCCCTTTTTGGCGATCTTATATTGAAGGTCGCTGTGGCTCGTTTTACACGGACGCTTGGAACCCTTGCCAAATCTGGTGTTCCAATCCTTGAGGCTTTAGAAATATGTGCTACAACATCTGGAAATAAGGTCATAGAAGCTGCTATCCTAAATGGAAAGACAGCTATTAAAGAAGGAGAGCGGATATCAGAGTCGCTAAAGACAGCTAATGTCTTTCCGCCTATAGTTGTTCAAATGATAGGAGTAGGTGAAGAGACTGGTGCTTTAGATGCGATGCTTTTCAAAGTAGCTGATTATTACGATAAAGAGGTTGATGCTACAGTAGCTGCACTTGCCTCAATTATTGAGCCAATGCTCATTGTCTTCTTGGGGGTGGTTGTTGGCTTTATTGTTGTAGCTATGTATCTTCCAATCTTCAGTCTACCAGGAATGATAAAATAGCCTTTTATTTGGAGTGAAAATAGAAGAGTTTTTGAAGAAACAGAGAGAGAAGATGAGGCTGAGAGTCCTCGTACCTTCCTCAAAGCGAGACAAAGAAAAGATTCTTATAAATGACAAGTGGTTTATTAACCTTTCTTCAAACGACTATTTAGGGTTATCTTCTCATCCAAGGCTTATATCTGCCCAAAGAACTTCAGCAGAGATTTATGGAGCATCAGTATCCTCATCAAGGCTTCTGAGTGGGGATTTTGAGTTGCACCATAGGTTAGAAGACGAGATTTCCTCATTTGTTGGAAAAGAGGCGGCATTAGTCTTTGCTTCAGGTTACCAGACGAATGTCGGCGTCCTACCTGCGATTGTCCAAAAGGGGGATGTCATATTTTTGGATAGATTGGCTCATGCAAGTATAATAGATGGGGCCCGGCTTTCTGGTGCAAAGATATTTAGATTCACTCATAATGATGCTGACCACCTGATGTGGCACTTAAAGAAAACGAGGAAAGATTTCAAGACTTGCTTGATAGTGACAGAAGCCCTTTTTAGTATGGAAGGAGATACCCCTCCAATCCTTGAGATAATCTCTCTAAAAGAAGACCTCAATTGCCTCTTAATGGTAGATGAAGCTCATAGCCTTGGGGTTCTTGGAAGCCGTGGTGCTGGATTCTGTGAAGATATAGCCAAAGATATTGAACTTTTGATGGGAACATTCAGTAAAGCTATTGGCGGGTTTGGAGGCTATGTTGCCTGTTCTGCTTTGATGAAGGACTATTTAATAAATTCTTGTCGCTCATTCATCTACTCAACCGCACCTCCGCCTGCTGTAATAGCCGCAAATATTGAGGGAATCAATCTTATAAAAGAAGAGCCTGAGAGAAGAGAATTGCTCTTGGCAAAGGCTAAGTATCTGAAAGAGGCTCTTTTGAAAAAAGGTCTGGCAGTAAAAGGAGATTTTCAGATCATATCAATAATATTTGGGTCTGAAAAGGAGGCGATAGACTGTGCTGTTCATCTTGCTTCCCAAGGTTTCTGGTCGCAGGCGATAAGACCGCCAACAGCTGCTGAAAGCAGGATTAGAATATCTGTCAATTTTCATCATAGTCAAGAGGTTTTAGATAGATTAGTAAAGGCTTTCTCTTGACTTTTATATGTTTATACCCAAAAGCAACAGGCCTAGCGAAGATTTTTGTTGTAGGTTGTAAGTTGTAGGTTGAAGAAGTAGA
>JAGUXG010000237.1 GCA_020061965.1 bacterium | reverse complement strand
TTAAAGAGAATTTCTATCATTGGATAAGAAAAGAATAAAAAGAATAGGGTTATGGGTAAGGTGGCAAAGAATAAGACATTTATTCCTTTCTTTAAGTGATGAGCAAACCCCTCTAAATCCTGTTTGTGAAAGCTTAAAGAAAGAGATGGAAAGATTACAGTAGATATAGGCACAGCAAGGAGATTGCTTGCAATCTCCATCATCTTCTCAGAATAGCCTAAGGCAGAGATATTCCCCTCACCAAGCATAGAGGCAATTATCTTTGTCACTATAATATTCAACTGACCTATAGGAATTACTAATAATAATGGTAAGAAACTAGAGAAGAAACCACCTGTTTTGGATAAGGAGAATCCATATCTTATCTTTTTGGCTACAGAAGGAATCTGAATGAGAAGCTGAATGAAAGAGCCAAGGAGAAAGCCCCAGGCTAAGGCATAAATCCCAAAGAATGGAATCCCAATTATAGCCATTAAAATTATAGATAGATTTAGAACAGTCTGCTGAAGACCAGGAAGGGTAAAGGATTGATAGCTATTCAATATTGAGCGAAAGATGGAGGAAAGGGAGAAAAATATCATTGAAAAGAGCATTATTCTGGTCAGCCTTATAGCTAACTGATAGGTAGCTTCAGAAAACCCAGGGGCTGTTATCTTGACTAAGAAAGGTGCAAAGAGAAAGGAGAAAAAGGTGATAACCAAAAAGACAAGGCTTGTAAGAGTAATTATTGTAGAGCCAAACCCTGAGGCATTTCTTTCATCACCATTTGCCAAAAATCCGGAAAAGATAGGAATAAAAGAGGCAACAAGGGCCTCTCCTGCTATTAGGTTCATAACGAGGAGAGGGATATTCATCCCGATGATATAGCCGTCTAATTGTGCACTTGTTCCAAAATAATAGGCAATTAGGACCTCCCGTAATATACCCAAAGATTTACTGATGATAGCAAATAGGATGAGAACTAAGCCTACCCTTTTTAGTCCTGACATTTTAGCAAAAAGCGAAAAACTATCCACAACCCATATCTTCACTCTCAACTTTTAACTTTTCATCTTTCATTTTACTTATAACTGTAATCAGCCCAATGAATATCCAGAGAGGAATGGCCACACCCCTGAGCATCAAAGGTGTAAAAAGGTTGTTGACAGAGAAGGATATAACACCACCAAGAAGCCCAAGGTTCAAGTATTTGAGGTATTCGTCCCTTAAGGTTTGATGATTTTTTATAGCCCTTGAGAGGATGATAACTAAGATTGATAGATAGGCCAAGAGTCCAGGAATGCCCATCTCTGCGGCTATATTAAGATAGAGGTTGTGGGCTGTATCCTGCATTTCTGTTCCAGGGGGTGCATAGGAAGGAAGATTTTCTGCGTATGTCCCTATTCCTACGCCTGTCAAGGGATGAGAGGAAATCATCTTCCATGATGCCTGCCAGAGCGAGATTCTTACATTTGTGGTGTGGGAGTCAAAAATTCGGTTCTTCATGTAAATAAATCTTCCTAATCCACCAACGAGTATAATGGCGAAGAGAAAAAATATCGCTGTTTTATAAAGAATTTGTAACTTTTTTCCTAATAATGAGATCAGAATATTTGCAATACTTACACCCAAAACACTTCCTCTGGACATAGTAGAGAGAAGACCCATAAAGACTACTACCCCTACTGCTTTCATTTTGAAATTATTAGAGAGAGTAATGATTAGGGGTAATACCAAAGCCAAAAATCCTCCAAAGACATTGGGATTATAAAAGATAGAGAATGTCCTTGCGTTTCCAACTATATACTGAACTACGCCGATGAAGGCTACCAAAAACCCTCCAATCAAAAAGGCCAAAACTAATCTCTTTATCTGCTTATTGTTTGTTACATTATTTATTATCACAAGATATATCATAATAAAATAAACGGTCATCTGGAATATCTCCTTTAGGCTGGTAAATAAATTAGAGGTGTTGATAATAGAAAGAAATCCACACCCCATAAACAAGAGATTAAAAGTGAGGAGTGTATCTACTTCAAGCCTTCTTTTCTTCAAAATCCAGACCAAGAATATCAATATAGAAGAAAGCTCACCTGCACCTAACTTCCCAGGCCCAATCTGGATTGCGTACTGGTTCATTGAGACCAGAACTAAAAAGACAATGGCCCATTCCATCTTCCAGATAGATAGGATGAGAGCTACAATGCCTGCTAATATAATAAGGTAGGTCATCTCTTTCTAAAATACTCTACAGTTTCAAGCAATCCTTTGGCCAAATCTTTCTTTGGACACCAATCCAACACTTGCTTTGCCTTTGAGCAATCTAAGCAAGACCTTTGAAGCTCTCCAGACCTTTGTGTGCCATAGATTGGTTTTTCTTTAAATCCTATTATCTTTTGAAGCTTAAAGAATAGTTCCTCTACAGAGGTTGTTACCCCTGTGCCAATATTGAAGGCTTCACCTTCACCTTTGCTTAAAGCAGATAGGTTCGCCTCTACCACATCATCCACATAGACATAGTCCCTCTCCTGGGTTCCATCACCAAAGATAGTAGGTTGTTCTCCATTTAGCATCTTTTGAATGAATATAGCCACAACACCTGCCTCTCCATAAGGGTCCTGCCTTCTGCCATAGACATTG
>JAGUXG010000031.1 GCA_020061965.1 bacterium | reverse complement strand
GGTTCAAGGAAGAGAGGCGTCAAGGATGAGATGAAATCAAGGAAATCCATCACTTAAACCCTTGAATCCCATCCCCCCTTTTATCACATATTTTTTCGGTAAACCTCGTGTTTCTTGAGTATGAATGGTTGCAAAGTTCTTACTTCAAAATGGCTGAAGTGTTACGAATGATTGAAAACAATTTATTTGTTGTCTGGACGAGGAATGGTAAAAGCGTCATCAACATTTCTTTCCCTCTTATTTCCGGCATTATCCAAAATCTCAATCTCTATTGTTGGAGAGGAGAAATTAGAAGGGATGGTTATCTCATAAACTGCCTCTGTATAAACGCTGATGCCTGCTCTCTCCTCTGTTGTTGTTGATATTGGAGCAATAATCTTTTTTGCAACTCTAACCTGTTTTATTCCAGACTCTTTGTCCTTTACTGTAAGCTTCATTATACCCTTTCCAGCCCTTGAGAGACTCACTATGGTTGGAGGGATTGGGTCATAGCAGGGCATAGTAATCTTCTCTATTGCCTCTTCTCCTCCCTCAAATTTTGCCGAGACCCTGATGATATTATCTCCAACAACTGCTGTCGGTCTATATGTAGTAAAGTATGGAGGTGCAGAAAGTTTTATCTCTCGACCTGCGATATTTAATGATAGCGGTGCCCAATTAGCATTGTTTGGGGTAATATGCAGATTAAGGGAGGGTATCTCCTTGACAAATCTCTCTGCTGTAGAAAATTGGTAGTGAATGACAGGTTTTCCTGGCTTTGTTACAGTAAGGTTGACTACACTCTCCAAAGCAACCTCTGTTCCTGCGGCTGGGTCTTGTTTCCAGACTGTTCCTCCTTTTTCATCTGCGGCTTTTTCGGTTATCTCTCCTAACCTCAAACCACCTGCTTTAATCTTTGCCCTTGCCTGTTCTATATCCATGCCAATAAGGTCTGGCACCTTTACCCCTTCCACAGGAATAGGCACAGCCTTCCAAACCTTGACATAGCTTTTTTCCTTGACCACTGTCCCTGGATTTGGCTGCTGATCCGCAATCCTTCCCTCTGCTACCTTGTCTGTTTTCAGGTCCAAAACCTCACCGAGCTTAAGATTTGCTGCTTCAAGAAGAGCTGTTGCTTCAGCAATGGTCTTTCCAATAAGGTCTGGAACAATAGACTTTGGGTATGGCCCTTTTGAAATAAGAAAGTCAACATTTGTCCCCTCCTTCACCTCTATGCCTGGCTGTGGGTTCTGCTTCATGACTACATTTATTGGAATTATCTCGTCATAATCCTTAAAGATAGAGCCAACAGCAAGGTTTTCTTCTAAAATCTTCGCCTCTGCCGCAGACCTTGTTATTCCAATAAGGTCAGGAACAACAATGGGTGGAATGGATATAGCCACAACAATATTCACCCCTGTCTGTTTTGCAATCTTAATCCCTGCTACTGGGTCCTGGGATAAAACCTCATCCTGTGGTCTTGTACTCTCCTCTGCCCTTATCTGGCCAACCACCAACCCTGAAGCAGCCACAGCACTTCTTGCCTCATTTAACTGCATTCCAACTAAATTTGGAACTGTTGTGTTCACTATATCTTTAACCGTAATATCACCCTCTAAAGATACCTCTGCCTCTTTTCCTTCTCCTACAGCAACCTCTCCTTTCTTCTCTGTCCAAACATAGCCATGTCCTTCAGTAAATCCACACCTTGTACCTCCTCTCCAGTCAACAGTAAGCCAGACAGTAGTTCCTCGCAGGCCCATGACAGCAGTCGGTGTATGGAAGTTCATTGATGAATCTTTTGTCTTCAGCCTCTGAATCCTTGCCTTTATCTCTCCAATCCAGAGTTTGAAAGAGGAGTTTGTCTTTGCTCCTTCCTCCAGAAGCTGGGTTATATCCATAATGGAGCTCTCCTTGATATTGATAAGAGAGCCATCAGAGAGTTTCAGGTCGCACTTTGCACTAATCATAGTTCGTATCCTGTCGCCAGTAGAAAGCTCAGCATAGAGCTTTGCCTTCTTCCACTCCTTCTCTTGTTTCTTCAGCACCTCAACCTCTCCCTCAAGATAGGAGATAACAACCTTTCCTTCTTTCTTTTCCGCTGCCCATAATCCTTCTCCAAAGAGAAGCAACACTCCCAGAATAGTCAAAAAACTCTTCATTTTGCCTCCTTTAATTCTTCTTTATAAAAATATACTCTTTCGAGCTTCTTTGGTCAAGAAAAATTTATATCTCTTCATTGCCAGATAATACGGAGGGGGTGGGATTCGAACCCACGGTGCCAAAAGGCACAACGGTTTTCGAGACCGCCCCGTTATGACCACTTCGGTACCCCTCCGAGGAATAGTGTAGAGTTAATAGAAAATAGAGCTTACTCAACACTATACACTAAGTTGAGGCAAGGGTCAAGATACAGACAATCTCTGCACCTTCTGCCATCAGAATTTTAGAACACTCATTGACTGTGCTTCCTGTTGTCATCACATCATCTACAAGAAGAAGCCTCTTTCCTTCAATCTGCCTTTTATTGCCCCTCCATCTGAATGAATTCTTCACATTCTGTATCCTTGCAGCATGGTCTAATCCAACCTGATGCGGCGTGTCTATCTCTTTGGTAAGTCCAGGCAGGATTGGAATCCCCCTTGTTTTACTTAAGAAATAGCAAAAGAGCTCCGTCTGATTGAATCCCCTCTTTCTCTCCTTATTTTTATGAATAGGAACTCCGAGAAGATAGTCAAACTTGCTTTCAAACCCGTCAATGACACCATCCATCAAGTTAGCTAACTTGTCCACCAAAATTAACTTTTTCTCATACTTTAAAAGGTGGATAGATTCCTTCAGCACACCAGAAAACTCTCCATAGCTTCTTGCTTTCTCAAAGTATATCCTTCTACTTTTGCAAGAGGAACAGATAATACCGCCATCAATATGCTTTCCACATCGGACACAAAGAGGAGGCCTAAGCGGCTCTATCTTATCAAAACAACCATTACAGATATAATTTTCATTCCATCCAAGCATCTCTTTGCATATTCTGCAATCTGCTGGAAAGAATAGGTCAAGGAGAAGAGAACCAAATCGTAACACTTTAGTCATTTATACTCAAGAAACATAGGTCTACCGAAAAAATATGTGATAAAAGGGGTCAAGGATTCAAGGGTTCCAGCGTTCAAGGATTTAATGATTTCGCTT
>JAGUXG010000202.1 GCA_020061965.1 bacterium | reverse complement strand
TACCCATCTTAAAGTAAAATTAAAAAGGATTCAAGGAATCAAGGGGTGGAGGGGGAGATGAAAGAAAGATTTGTTAATTCTTCAAACACTTGAATCCTTAAACCCTTTTAAGCTTAAATTTTGCTAGACCTGAGTTCTTTGAGTATAAGCTGATTACTCAGGTCATTCTTCATTCCTTTTTCAATAAGCAATCCGGTGGTGCTACCTCATATTTTTTAATCTCTCTCGGTGCAGAGATGCCTAATCCACCTCGCAGCGGAATAGGCTCTTCTCCTATGTTGATTTTAACTAAGGCTTGTGGACCAAGAACTACCTTTCTTTCCTTAAGTTGCCAGGTCTTCTCTCTTTCTACAGGTATTCCGAAGATGAGACTTGATTTTTTATCTATCTTGCTCAACTGATTTGATGGCTTTCTTAATCTTCTTCTCTTCTCTTTTGGAAGTTGTTTTTTTTCTTTATGTTCTATACTCTCATTTTTAACTGACTGCTGATAGTTGATAACTGATAGCTCTTTTGCATACTGACTGCTAATGGTTAACAGCCTATCTTTTTGCGGCTTCTCTGCCTTTGTGGATAGAAACCAACTCATTGCCAAAAAGACCAAACAAAAAACTCCCCCTATCAGATTAAACATCTTATTTGGTCTCTGTTCCTTCTGTCTTGGTGGTAGCAGTAGAAATTGTTGTTGTTCCTGCCTCTGCTGCTTGGGTTGTAGGTGTTCCTGGCACCTCTTTTATTGCTTCTGGGCCCTTAAAGAGCACCTTAATCTGTGGACCCAAAGCCAGGACAACAGCAATCACAATAACAGCAATCAATCCAATGATCAACCCATACTCAACCATTCCTTCTCCTTTTCTTTTCATCATTTCACCTCCTTATAAATCTTATTTTTATGCTTTTCATACGCAAGGATTATCTCTGAGACGAGCGGATGTCTTACTACATCAGACTCATCAAAATAGCAGAACTTTATTCCCTTTATCCCTTTCAAAACTTCCTGGATGTGGGTTAATCCTGAAATAACCTGGGAAGGCAGGTCTGTCTGGGTTATATCACCAGTGATGACAGCTTTACTATCAAAACCAAGCCTTGTCAAGAACATCTTCATCTGCTCGCATGTTGTGTTCTGAGCCTCATCAAGGATGATGAATGAGTCATTCAGTGTCCTTCCCCGCATATAGGCTAATGGTGCTATCTCAATCGTGCCATCTAAAATAAGATTATGAATCCTTTCTAATCCCATCATATCATAGAGGGCATCATAGAGCGGTCGTAGATACGGATTTACTTTATCCTGGAGATCGCCTGGAAGAAAACCGAGCTTTTCTCCAGCTTCGATGGCAGGTCTTGTCAAAATGATTCTCGCTACCCTCTTTGTTAGAAGAAGGGCAAGGCCTGAGGCTACAGCCAGATATGTCTTTCCAGTGCCAGCTGGGCCAATGCCAATAGTGATGTCATAATTTTTCATTGCCTCAGCATATTTCCTCTGGCCCAGAGTCTTTGGTTTGACAAGCCTTCCTCTATCAGAGACACATATCGCTTCTTCAAGTATCTTGCTGAACCCTTTTTCTTTGGTGAAGAGCTTCAGGGCATATCGGACATCTGTGATTCTGACTGGGTGTCCAGCCCGTAAAGTTGAAAGAAGCTCAGAAAGAAAGAGGAATGCCTTCTCTACCTCCTCTTTTTCTCCAGAAAGTAGAATCTCATTCCCCCTACTTATCAACTTACAAGAAAATTCAGCCTGAATGAGCCTCAGATTTTCATCGTTTCTTCCCAAAAAGGCAAGTGTTTCATCGTCATTAGAGAGTGTAATCCTTGCCTTTTTCACGACTTTACTGCTGGAGGCGTCTCTTTGGGCTTTGTCTCGCTCTTAACCTGCTTCTTGTAATCAGGCGATCTGTAGTCTGTAGTATAGAAGCCTGACCCTTTGAAGAGAAACCCCCCACCTGCTCCAATCACCCTCTCAACCTTTGTCTCACAGGTTGGACACTTCTCCCTTTTTTGTGCAGATATCGGTGCAAACTCCTCAAACCTTCCACATCTTTCACAAAGATACTCGTATGTCGGCATCTCATTTAGTGTTGAGTGTATAGTGTTGAGTGTCTAGTCTAACGATTATAATTAACCGCATATTGTAATAATTTATGCAAGATACTATAAATTAACTCTACACTCTTCACTATACACTCTTCACTCATTTAATACATATCCCCCATTCCACCACCGTGTGGCATTGGAGGGGTCTTTTCCTTCTCTGGAATTTCTGTAATCAAACACTCTGTTGTAAGTATCAATCCAGAGATAGAGGCGGCATTCTGCAATGCTGTTCTGGTCACTTTGAGTGGATCAAGGACACCTGCCTCAACAAGATTACAGTAACAATCTTTGTCTGCATCATAACCAAAGGCAGTGAAATTCTCTTTCCGTATCTCTGCCACAACAATAGAGCCTTCAAGACCAGCATTTTCAACAATCTGACGCAATGGCTCCTCTAATGCACGATGGACAATCTTTGCTCCAACCTTCTCATCGCCCTCTAATTTAAGCTCATCTATTGCCTTCTGTGCACGGAGCAGCGGAACACCGCCACCTGGAATGATTCCTTCTTCTACAGCAGCCCTCGTAGCATGAAGGGCATCCTCAACGCGTGCTTTTTTCTCCTTCATCTCTGTCTCTGTAGCTGCTCCAACATTGATGACAGCAACACCGCCAGCTAATTTTGCTAATCTCTCCTGGAGCTTCTCCTTGTCATAATCAGACTTTGTCTCCTCAATCTGAAGCCGTATCTGACTGATGCGTGCCTTAATGTCAGAGGATTTTCCTGCACCTTCAATGATGGTTGTATTCTCTTTGTCAACTATTACCCTCTTTGCCTTGCCAAGGTCATCTAATTTGATATTCTCAAGCTTTATTCCCAACTCTTCAGCAATCAGCTTTCCTTCTGTAAGAATAGCAATATCCTCAAGCATTGCCTTCCTTCTATCCCCAAAGCCAGGTGCTTTTACAGCCAGACACTTGAGAATCCCCCGTATCTTGTTCACCACTAAAGTGGCTAAGGCTTCTCCCTCAACATCCTCAGCAATGATTAGAAATGGCCTTCCTGATTGAGCAATCTTTTCTAAGATTGGAAGAAGGTCTTTCATAGAAGATAGCTTCTTTTCATAGATAAGGATGTATGGATCCTCTAATGTTGCCTCCATCCTCTCTGCATCAGTAACAAAGTATGGAGAGAGATACCCCCTGTCAAACTGCATCCCATCAACTACATCAAGGGTTGTCTCTATGGTCTTTGCCTCCTCTACAGTTATAACTCCGTCCTTGCCAACCTTATCCATTGCATCTGCTATTAAGTTACCAATAGTCGTATCCATATGGGCGCTAATGGTAGCAACTTGAGCCATCTCCTTCTTGTCCTTTACATCTTTTGCCTCTTTCCTCAGTTCCGCTACAACTGCCTCTACAGCCTTTTCAATCCCCCTCTTTAATATGATTGGATTTGCACCTGCGGCAATGTTCTTCACGCCCTCATTAAAGATACTCTGGGCAAGGACTGTGGCTGTAGTTGTGCCATCACCTGCCACATCAGAGGTCTTTGAAGCTACCTCCCTAACTAACTGGGCACCCATATTCTCAAATGGGTCAGCTAACTCTACTTCTTTGGCTACAGTAACGCCATCACAAGTGATTGTGGGTGAGCCAAACTTCTTGTCAAGGATGACATTCCTTCCCTTTGGACCAAGTGTAATCTTGACAGCATTGGCTAAACTGTTTACGCCTGCTTGAACAGCTTTTCTTCCCTCATCGGAAAATTTAAGTTGTTTCGCCATTTAACTTTACCTCCTTTATAAGAATTTTAGATTTTAGATTTTTTCGGCAATCGAAAATCTAAATTCACTCAATGATGCCAAGGACATCATCTTCTCTCATAATAAGATGATTTTCATCATCTATCTTTATCTCTGTTCCACCGTATTTGGAAAAAAGGACTTTGTTTCCTTTCTTTACCTCTAATGGTTGAACCTTGCCGTCGTCCCCCCTCTTTCCAGAACCTACGGCTATCACTACCCCTTCCTGAGGCTTCTCTTTAGCTGTATCAGGGATAATAATCCCTCCCTTCTTTATCTCTGCTTGTTCCTCAGGCTTTACCAAAATATGGTCACCTAATGGTCTTATGGTCATATAACTCACCTCCTTTATAAACCTTTAGAGCTTAAGTATAAAAATCTGTTTTTGAGTTGTCAAGGAAAAAATCATGTTGAGCCAATCCCTCACTTATTGGTGAGAAGAAGCCGAAATTTTTCTTGACGAAGATAGCTTCTGGTTAGTATAGTTTCTCTTAAATGACAGTCACTTATTTTTGTCTAAGGAGGTATTGAAGATGAAAAGGGGTATTTGTTTGGTGTTGATAATAGGAGGTCTTTGCTTTTGTGAAGAGAAAAGGTTGGTGATGAATGGTAACCTTGGGTTTTCTGTAAAGAAAACAGATATTGATAACAAGAAGATATCTGAGTATCCAGATGACCTGTCTTATGGAATAGATCTGGCCACCATAGGAAAGTTTGGTAATCAGAGTATCGGTGGTATCTTAAACCTGACCTATGATAAACCAAGCAAAACAGAGATTAAAAACATCAATCTTAACCTTTCTGCAGAAAAAATGGATTTAACCATAGGAGATGTGAATGAAAGCCCATCCTTACTTAGCCTTAACAGCATAGACTTGAGAGGTGTTATCGCCAAGACGCAAAGAGCGAATAAGGATATGATGCTTTTTGTAGGCAGGTCACAAGAAGAGGATGAAAAATATGGGCAATACCGCCAATACCTTGGTGGCTTTAAGTGTGAACAGACGGTAAATAATGTAAAATTAGGGGGGTGTTATCTAGAAGCAAAGGATGATAAGAGCTCCATTTCATCAACCTCAACCACATCTCCTATCTCTAACCAGGTGATAGGGCTGAACTCATCTATTCCCATAAGAGAGGCACTCTCTCTGGATATAGAGATATGTTTTTCAAGATACGACCCTGATACAAAAGTACCTGGGGATTATGAGAAAAAAGCCTTTAAGATAGTTGCAGAGACCGAGAAAAGAGATCTTAAGATACAAGGAGAGTACTCGTATATTGAGCCAAACTTCTATAGTGCGGCGAATACATCTCTTTTAACTGATGAAAAGGGAGGCGAGCTCTCCTTGAAATATTCAAAAGGGATAGCAGAAGCAAGTCTAAAATATAATCTCTACGACAACAATTTAGATAGGGACAAGAGCTATACCACAAGGGAGAAGGAGACTAACTTAAACCTCTCTCTTTCTCCTAAAAGATTCCTTGAGGAGGTAGAGATTGAATATGAAATAACAACAGATAAAGCCTCTACCGCTGTAAATAAAGAAGATCGAACTATTGCCATCTCCCTTTCACGAGCTTTCAAAGGAATAGACTCATCAATAGGCTATGAAAGAGTGAGGAGTGATGATAAGCTGAGTAATGCCAGGGATTCCAAAAATTCTTTCTGCTCCTTGAATCTATCTGGTGATATAAGAAAAAACCTCTCTACCTCCCTGTATCTCTACTCATCTCTTTATGACCAGACTGATAACAAAACAAGACAAAACTCCTATTCAGTCTCCTTAACCTATGAGCCTTGGTCTCAGCTCAGGATCGTGCCATCATACGAGTATTACGAGACTAAAGAAGGAAGCAGTAGAACACTTTCAGAAAAGACCTTCTCTTTAGAGTCAACCTGGTATCTCTCCTCAAAACATCAACTCCTTATAACCTGCCGAGAGATGAAAAAGAAGGATTCTGTCACACCATCTAATGATTACACAGGAACCCAGGCAGAACTGAAACTCACCACCCTCTTTTAATAAATGAAGGTTTGTGTTGTTGGAGCAACTGGGGCTGTAGGCAGGAAGATGGTTGAGGTGCTTTGCGAGAGGAAATTCCCTCTGACAGAACTTTCTCTCTTTGCCTCAGAAAGGTCCGCTGGAAAGAGACTTACCTTTTGTTCCCAAGAGATTACTGTCAGAAAACTTGAGAAGAGTTGCGGAAAAGGAATAGATATTGCTCTATTTTCTGCAGGTGCAACAGTTAGTAAGGAATTTGCCCCTTGCTTTGCTGCTGATGGGGCTGTGGTTATTGACAACTCCTCAGCCTTCAGGATGGATACGGATGTGCCTCTTGTTGTTCCTGAGGTGAACCCAGAGGATATAAGACTGCACAAAGGAATTATTGCCAACCCAAACTGCTCAACCATACAAATGGTGGTTGTCCTCTCAGCATTACATAGAGTAAAAAAGATAAAGAGGGTTGTTGTCTCTACCTATCAGTCTGTCTCAGGTACAGGTCAAAAGGCAATAGACGAATTAAAAGCACAAGTAGCGGATCTCTATGAGGGCAAAAAACCAGAAGTAAAGGTCTATCCATATCAGATAGCCTTTAACCTGCTTCCACATATAGATGTATTTATGGAGAATGGCTACACCAAAGAAGAGATGAAGATGGTAAATGAGATAAAGAAGATTATGCACAGTGATTTTAGCCTCACAGCCACAACAGTGAGGGTACCTGTCTTCGTCAGCCACTCAGAGTCTGTCAATGTTGAGTTTTACGAACCTATATCTTCGGATGAGGCAAAGGGGATATTGTCTTCTCAAGAAGGGGTGATAGTGATGGATGACCCAGCGACGCTCAAATATCCATATCCTCTGATGGTAGAGGGCAGGGATGAGGTCTTTGTAGGCAGGATACGACAGGATTTCTCTATACCAGGAAGCCGCGCCTTAAACCTGTGGATAGTAGCAGATAACATCAGAAAGGGAGCTGCCACAAATGCTGTCCAGATTGCAGAAAAAATAATTATACCCAAGTAAATCAGGTTTACAAAGAGAGCC
>JAGUXG010000187.1 GCA_020061965.1 bacterium | reverse complement strand
TTTGAATTATAATAATCTCATACTCTCCTTCCTTTAGCTCCTTCTGGGCAATCTTTCCAAAAGAAAGCGAAGTAAATCCAAAAAACATAACCAAACCTAAACTTAATACTCTCTTCATTTATTCCTCCTTATATTTTTTTGCTCTCTTAGCAAAAAAATATCTTAGAACCTCATTGAGACTGAGACAAAATGTTTATCCGCACTTTCTATTAAATCTTTAGTAATGTAGGCATAATCAAGGCTCCATTTATCATTTCTCAAGCCCACACCCATAGCAAAGTCTCCTTCATTTAGACCCATTCTGAGAAAGACGATATCAAAAACCTGTGTCTCTGCCCCAAGATTATACTTAATCTTCATCTTATCGTCTGCATCATTCTTGTTATAAAGGTCAAAAGCCATCAATATATTATAGCCTCCTTCCTTCTTCCAGAGCTTCAGATCCTGCCTCTTGGCTACTCCCATTGCCCAGCTCATATTCAAGCTCTCCCCTTGAACCTTTGCCCCTAAATTTTTGATTACAAAACTGACATTCACATCCTGAGGTATATTCGGTTTATAAAAGAGCCCACCATCAAGAGCAAAGCCTGTGCCAGACTTTCTGTCGTTTGAAAGAGAAAGCATCTTCATGCTTCCACCAATAGACAATCTTTCATTGACCATATTTGCATACGAAACACCATAGACAGACTCACCTGCACTTTTTCCCCATATATTTTCTGCCTTTTGAATAGCTGCTGATTGGTTGATGTAAGAAAAACCAGTCTTTTCCCAGACAAGACCAACATACTGGTAAGTAATCTCATCCAGTTTATGGCTATACATATACATCTGTTCTTTCTCTTTTATCGTAGCAAGCCCAGCCGGGTTGTAATAGAGGCAAGATGCATCATCTGCTACAGCAGTAAATGCGCCTCCCATCCCCAATGACCTTCCACCAACGCCCTCAAACTGGAAGTTGGCACTAACTGTCCCCACCAACAACACCCCAAATCCTAAGACAAAAATCTTACTTTTCATTTCTTCCTCCTTATATTTTTTGTTCCAAAAAAATATAATAAAAATTCATGCTGCCTTTGCCTCTAAAACAAATATTCTCTCTTTTAATTCACTTATTGAATCTCTCAATTCCCTTGATAAAGCTAACTCATTGTCTATCCTTCTCAACTCACTTTCTACAATACTGTCTGACCTTCGTATCTCGGAAATAAGCTCATTCCGAACCAAATCCACTTTTTGATCCAAGGCCTTTATCTGTGTCTGTAGCTCATTCTTCGTCAAATCTATCTTTTGATCCAAGGCCTTTATCTGTGTCTGTAGCTCATTCTTCGTCAAATCTATCTTTTGATCCAAGGCCTTTATCTGCGTCTGTAGCTCATTCTTCGTCAAATCTATCTTTTGATCCAGACGAGCAAAACCTGAATCCATTTTTTCATCCAGACGCTTTAGCTCTACATGAATTGCTTTTATATCTCCATGGATATTCTTTATCTCTGGAGCAACAATATCCTGAAACGCCTGCCTAACATTCTCATAAATACCCATCTTATTTATACCCTCAACCTGCTGATTTTGGATCAATTATTACCTTCTCTTTTTCCAAATTCCTATTTTTCTTTCAATTTATTAAACTTTATCAAGGGGTGCGAAATATGGGAAATTAAGCTTTATCTTTTTGGCATTACAAGCGGTGTTGCTAACCCAGTCACTACATCACTTCGTATAAAGGAAATTGATGCACCTGTATCAAAAAGGGCATTAACCATTCCCTCCCCTTTATCGCCCATCACCTTAAGTTTTTTTATAATCAGCCCCATTTTATTCCTATCTCACAATACAGATACCACCTGTCTTGATTCGGGTCTCGCCATCAGTTGCCTTTACCTTGATCTGGAAGACATAGAGACCTGGCTTTAAGTAACTTCCACCGTTAGTCTTGCCATACCAGTCAATCTTCTCCTTTACGCTTCCTGCACAATACTTTTCATCAGCCACAGTACTTACAAGGTCACCTACTGTATCATAGACCTTTATAGTCACATTAGCAGCCCTTCCAAGGTCAAACTGGAACGGGTTATTTCCATCATTTACAGGATCATAAGGGTTATACTTAAGCATCAGATTACCAAGAAGCACAGACGAAGGAATATCAGAAAGAGAAGTAGTAGCATACCTTGATGCCAGAACAAACCTTGAGAGATGGGTAATCTGAACACTAACACAATTTCTTTCTGTATCAACCACACCTCCAAGATTCACCCAACCCATTCTTGTCTCATCATACCAGAATACAGCAAGCTCTTTCTCTGGAATACCAGACTTACCTGTATCATCAACAAAGTCATCCTGGTTTAGGTCAGAATATCTAATTATAAGGGTACATGGTCTATTGAATGTGAAAGGACTTGGTGTAATATCCCATGCTGTAGATGGTATAGCATTTTCCAAACTAATATTTGGAGAGGCAACGGGCGTAACTATCCCTATAAATGTTCCAGATACAGCACCCTCTTGAATATTAAGCAGACACCCAAATGCCCTGGTTCCAATATCACTATGGCCAATTGTTCCGCTTCCTGTAATGGTAGATGTTACTACCTCTGGATTCCTACGGTAGATGATGGTGTCTTGGGCTGCCCCTGTCCTATTTGTTTCCATTACATCACTGAAGAATATAACCTGAACTGTCTTTACCCCATCAACATCTTGACTATCCAAAACCCAATCTTTATAAGTTGCCGCACACCCTTCAAGCTTTTTGCCCTCAAATGGATCAATATCTTCGTTAATATAATTTCCTACCCTCATATAATAAGCATTAGCCCCACCCTCTACCTTCAGGGTAACCGTTGCCTTCTCTGTATAATCCCTTCCTTCTTCAATCAATACATTTGTTCCACCTATACCTCCACTCAACTCTATGGCATCAAATACCGAATTGCTCTTATTCCCTGCATCATCTATAAACCTTACATAGACCTTCTTCTCTCCTGGAACATTATCAATTTTGTAGGGGATCGTAGCTTGGGTTCCTGATAATAGATATTTCTTCACACCAAACGCCTCATCTGTTTCTCCAGTTGTGCTTATTTGATACCACCTTGCGCCCTCGGCTTCAAGCCTCACGCCTATAGTCAAGTATGGATATGGATTTGTATATACATAAGAGACATAGTATGTCTTTGTACCAACGAGAGGGGTTGATAGATTTACAGTCTTATTCCTGCTGTTATAGGATGTGCCTTGATATAGATAGACTATCGTATAGCTTCCAGCACTGTCTATTGTTTTACCCAAGGTCACCCTTCCTGTCATCAAGTCATAAGAACCACCAGCATAATAATTTATGCCTGTGTTTTCCGAACCCTTCTTCCAAACCCCTTTCATTTCAATAATCGTTGCTTTGTCAATATAGAAGGTCTTGCTCTCTACCTCCAACCAATATGTCTCTGTTGCCATTGTAGATTCAAGAAATCTATCATAGGTGTAAGTCACATTATATGTCCCAGCTATAACACCTGGGATGAGATATATCTTTCCAACCTTATACCCTGATGTCGTAGGCTTAAGGTAATTTGTACTGGTATCTACCCCCTTATAGACTGACTTAACCTCAAGGATATTTTGGTGGTTCAAAGATATATACCCAGCTCCTGCTAAAAGATTATGTTCTTCATTTGGAACATCACACTGGGTAAAGTAGTTCTTCCCCTTCAAATCCTCTGCCTGCTCACTATCCCAAACCCCTCTTACCCAAGTTAGAGGACCATTCCT
>JAGUXG010000036.1 GCA_020061965.1 bacterium | reverse complement strand
CAACAACTTACGAGATTTCACTAAACATTTTGGTAAAATCGTAAGTACTTGTAAATCAACGACTTATAAAATTTTACTTCAGATGGGTAAAGTGTTACGTTATTTTATAAAAGGGGAGCTAAACACATACGCAATAATAAATGGTACAGGACGACCAATCACTATTCACTTTTTCAGTAAATCTGGCATAGGTTTTTGTTGATACGCTGGCTTTATCAACTGTATGATTGCCTCTTTGGTATTTTTCACGCTTAACTTGTCAAAAGCAAAGATGAACTTTTCAGCCAGCCTATCCCTTATCTCAGCCTTTACCTCTTCACTCAATCCCCAGAATTTTTCTTTGAATGGTCCAAACCCCTTTTTTCTTGCCTTGTAAATGAACTGCTCATCAGTATCTGTCTCTTTCTTCTCTGATAGGCAATGCGTTCGCAGATAGGCATATACCTCTTCTCGAAGCCCTTCTGGAATAAGATCATAAATCATATTCTGATATTCTGTGGCCAGATGAACCTCTATGGTGTAAGATGAGGGGAATTTGTCAAATAGCTCTAAGGGTAGGGTTGAGGCTCCATGCTGGACGCAACCGCCTAAACCATAATCATCCCGAGCTATCTTTCCGAGCTTGCTTAAGGTGTCAAAATCAAGTTTTACCTCAGCTATTGAGCCATCAGGAAGGACAACGCCTCCATGGGCTGTGCCTGTCTGGATAGCCATCTTGCTTATGCCAACCAACTCCTTTCCCAAACCTTCTTTGTATCCTTTCAGGTATTCCCTCAGTTCCTCCTCAGTTGAGTTCTGTTTACCTATCTCACCTATCTCACCACCAAGGGAGACAGTCACATTCTCTGGTTCTATACTTCTTATATATTTAGTAAGCTCTGCGGCAGTCTCAAAGTTCTTTCTCTGCTGTTCATAAACACTTGGTTGGCTGAGATCAACCAATGTTGATGTGTCAAGGTCAAGATTATAAAACCCAGCCTCTACCGCCTTCTTGATAAGCCCCTTCACATTCTCTATATCATTTGGAATCTTCTTTCTTATCTGAAAGTGATCTCCTTGGATAAAGACAGGGCCTACCCAACCCTCTTTTATCCCGGCTGCCAGAATGATGGTAGAGTATTCTGCTGGCTGCTGATAGGTATATTCCATCTCAGAGCGTGCAATCTCAAAGATAAAAGCACCAACATTACCAGCTATAGCCTGCGAAAAGATAGCCCTGGCCACATCATAAGTTAAACCACGAATGTTTATAGCTGGCACACTCAGATTTTCTGGCATCTTAGAGTAGTAAGCAAAGATGGAAGCAGGAAATATTCCCAAATCTTTAGCCATCTCCCTTATCAGCCATCGGACAGCATTCCGCATCTCCTCATCAGGGTTCAGACAAGCATTATAGATGAGCTTGTCTATCAACTCAACTCTTACCCTCTCTTTGTTTCTAACAGATACTCCGACCCCTATCTCAACACCCCCAGAAAGGTCATTCAAAAGAGAATCTTTACTATAAACTATCATTTTTTACCTCCAAACATAATTTTATTGTTATGAAAACAATCATCTCCAAAGTAGCAAAATATTTAACAACGTCCCGGCCAGCCCTGCTCTTTTAACTTTTTCCCTCTCATCTTTGTTCACACTTATATAGTATGATTTCTGGGCAGACCTTGCTGCTTGTTCAAAAGCCTTATTATAATCTTTCTCTTGATATGCCTTCTTTGCCAAAAGAAGCATCTCTTCTGGCTCCTTTCTTTCCTCGTCCGATAAACCAGAAAACATTCCTTCTGCCTCGTTTATTGCTTGAGAAGCAAGTTCTTTGCTACCGGCAAGCAAGCCTTCTTTCTTCTCCTTTGCCAATACCCTCTCTTCATCCAATATTCTCTTTTCTGAGAGGAGTCTCTCTGCTTCTAATGAAAGCTCCAAATTCTTTTGAGTAAGGGCAGAGATTTCGCTTTGGAGAACAAGAATCTTTTCTTGAAGGGCTTTCTCTCTCTCTTCAGTCTCAGCCATATTTTTTGGTAAGGTTGTTGCCCTCTCCTTATTTTTGGCTTGCAATTGATTCTTTAGCTCGGAAAGTGCGATTTTATTTACATTTATCTCATTCTTTAACCTCTCTATCTCAGTCTCATTTTCCTTCTTTAATCTCTCTATCTCAAGGCTATTTTTTTTAAACTCTCTCTTTGCCTCCTTGGTTTTCTCAAGATATTCATCCCTTTCTTTCTGGACCTTCTCATAATCTTCTGATGATACTCCTTTTTCTGCTTTGGAGAAGATTATTTTTTCTTTCTCTTTGCTTATTCTATCAATCTCTGCTTGTAATGCCTGTATCTGGAAAGACTTTTGCTGATTTTCATATTCATGCTTTGCCTGCAACTTTTTTATTTCTAAAGAGTTGTCCTGCTTCTCTTTGCTTTTATTCTTTTCATGTAGGTTTTTTAAGTCACATAGCTCATCCGAAAGGTTTTTTGCCTCAATCTCTTTCTTCTCTATCTCTCCTAAAAGCCTGGCTATCTCATTTTGCGTCTCTGTGCCTTTTGAAATGTCTTCTAATTTTTGAGGAATGACCTTCTCTTGTTTGACAGGAAGGGTGAATTCTTCATGCTTTGACTCTTTTTTCAGAAAGAAGAGTTGAAAAAAGAAGCTAAAAATAGAAAGGCTTAAAAGCCCAATTAAAACAAATAAGTATTTATCCCTCATGGTAAATAATTATATCTATACTCAAAAAAACACGAAGTTTACTAATTTGGCTTAAATTTTTGCTAAAGGCTGATTTGTTTGGGTATAATATGTTGAATAGACCCTACACATTATCTTCTCCTACTTCTTATCAGGAAGCACAGTCAAGCCCGGCATCTCCTCTCCGGCTATGTATTCTAATGATGCCCCTCCACCTGTTGAGATATGGGTCATCTTGTCAGCTAAGCCAAGTTTTGTAATAGCAGCTGCAGTATCTCCACCACCTATGATGGTTGATATAGATGGAGAACCAGCCAAAAATCCTGCTATCTGTCTTGTCCCTTGAGAGAACCTTTCTATCTCAAATACACCTACGGGCCCATTCCAGAATACAGTAGCAGCATTATCCATAATATCTGTCCACTTTTTGACTGTTGCAGGTCCAATATCAACGCCTCTCTGGTCAGCGGGGATATCCTTTTTCCCAACGATAATAGATGATGCTCCCTCAGAAATAAACGGGGTAACAACAACATCCTGGGGAAGGTAGATAGGCTTCTCTTCAGCAATACTCACCAGAAGAATGTCTTTAGCTATACTGACAAAATCCTCCTCAACCTTAGACTTTCCGCAGGAAAAACCCAGAGCAGAGTAAAATGTAAAGACCATACCGCCGCCTATCAATAGCCCATCTACTTTGGAGAGAAGTGCCTTTATCACCTCAATCTTTGTAGAGACCTTAGCACCCCCCAAGAGGGCAATCAATGGTCTATCCGGATGCTCTATCACCTTGCTCATATACTCAATCTCTTTGGCTAAGCATATACCCGCACATTTTTCCTTTATATACCTTGTTATTCCGGTGATAGAGGCATGATCTCTATGAATTGTTGAGAAGGCATCATCAACATAGACATCTCCCATACTGGCTAACTCCTTGGCAAAAAACAGGTCATTCTCCTCCTCCTCGCTATGGAATCTTAAGTTTTCTAAGAGAATAACATTTCCTGGAGCTATCTCTTCAACTACCCTTTTTACCTCATCGCCAACACAGTCTGAAGTCTTCCTTACCTCCTGACCAAGAAGCTCACTTAAACGATTTGCAGCCACCGTAAGCCTCATAGACTCCTGGATTGTGCCATCGGGTCTACCCATATGAGAGAGAAGAATAACCTTTCCTCCAGAGTTAATAATATACTTGATTGTAGGCAGGCTGACCCGTATCCTTGTGTCGTCTATAATCTCACCCTTTTCATCTAATGGAAGGTTGTAATCAACCCTCACCAAGACCCTCTTTCCCTTGACATCCACATCAGTAACAACAAGTTTATTTGACATCTTTAATCCTCCTTATAATTAAGTAATCAGGTAATCGGTCCTTTTCTCTGATAACTTATTACCTCCTTTTCTCACCGATAACTGATTACCGATAATCTATCATATCCCTCTTTCTTTTATATACTCAATCAGGTCAATCACCCGCGAGCTATATCCCCATTCATTATCATACCAGCCAATAACCTTGATAAGATTTTCTTTTGTCATAGTCAAGGCCGAATCAAAGATACAACTGGCAGGATTTCCGTTAAAGTCAGAAGATACAAGTGGTTCTTCGCAGTATTCTAAGTATTTGGCCAAAGGTCCCTCAGTAGATGCTTTTTTGAAGGCATTGTTCACCTCATCCTTTGTAGCTTCTTTTTTGGCAGTTATTACAAAGTCAACCACAGAGACATTTGGTGTTGGCACCCGCATACTGAACCCATCTAACTTTCCAGTTAATTCAGGAATGACAAGGCTCATCGCCTTAGCCGCACCTGTAGTTGTAGGAATCATAGACAAGGCTGCTGCCCTTGCTCTTCTCAAGTCTTTATGAGGTAGGTCCAATATTCTCTGATCATTGGTGTATGAATGGATAGTGGTCATAAACCCTCTCTCTATTCCAAAGTTAGAAAGAAGGACTTTGGCTAATGGTGCCAGACAATTGGTCGTGCAAGAGGCATTAGAAAGAATGTGCTGTGTTGCTGGATTGTAACTCTCCTCGTTCACACCCATCACTATTGTGGCTACATCACCTTTGGCTGGTGCACTGATGATAACCTTCTTTGCACCTGTTTGTAAATGAACCTCTGCTTGCTCTTTCTTGGTAAATAGCCCGGTGCTCTCAACAACAACATCTACACCCAAATCCTTCCATGGAAGCTCATTTGGGGCTCGTATGGCAAGAACCTTTATCTCTTTTCCATTCACAATTAGGCAGCCTTCCTTAGCTTCAACTGACCCAGAAAACTTGCCATGGACAGAGTCGTACTTCAGTAGATGCGCCAAAACATTTGCATCTGTAAGGTCATTCACTGCCACCAATTCCATTCCTTTCCTATCAATTCCTGCACGCAGGACAGCCCTTCCAATTCTACCAAACCCATTTATCCCTACTCTCATTCTCATACCTCCTTACTAAAATTAAGATTATTATACTCTTCTTTTCATAATAAGGTCAAAAAAAATTTTTTGCTATCTGAAGTGCAACGAAGGGAGAAAGGGAGGTGGAGGAAAGATTGGAAAAAGAGAAGAATTTAGACGGGATTAACAAGATAAACCCCATTAGAAATTATCTTCTAATTGCAGCATTTGATCTTACTTTCAAAAATAGGTTGCATATATTTATATATCAGTTTATTATGTATAGAACTTAAGTATTTTTTCAAAAGTTCAAAAAAAATTGGTTAATGAAGAACATTGTTCTCATTGGGTTTATGGGTTCTGGAAAGACATCTGTGGCAAAAGAGCTAAAGAGAAGGCTGAACCTTCCTTGTGTTGACAGCGATGAGGTTATTGCCTCAGAAGAAAAGAGACCAGTATCTCAAATCTTTGAGGAGGATGGGGAGAGCTATTTCAGAGACAAAGAGATAGAAGTAATAGAGAGTCTTTCTGAAAGAATGGGCTGGATAATCTCAACAGGTGGAGGTGTCGTACTGAATCCAGAGAATATTTTTAATCTGAAAAGGAATGGAAAGATATTTTATTTGAAAACTCAAGCCTCTGTAATATATAATAGGATAAAGGACGATTCAACAAGACCATTAGTCAATGTTTTTGATCCGCTTGAGAGGATAGAAAAGCTGCTTGCGAGGAGAACCCGTTTGTATGAAGAGGCAACAGATTATATTGTTGATACATCAAGCCTTGCCATAAATGAGGTTTGCGATAAGATTATAAATATTTTTTTGCCAAAGCAAAAATTATAGGAGGTAAAAGATGAAAGGATTTAAAGTATTGTGGGCAGTATTACTGTTTGGACTTCCAGCATGGGGGATGAAGATTGCCTTCATAGATAGCCAGAAGGTATTTAATGGTCATCCAGAGACAAAGAATGCCAGTGAGGCTCTAAATAAGGAGGTGGTCGCAAAGCAGACTGAACTGAAGGTGGCTGAGGAAGAGATATTGGCTATGAGGGAAGAGTTGACAAAGCCTCTTTCAGAAGAGGCAAGAAGAAGGAAGGAGGCAACCATCAAGGTAAAACTTGAAGAACTGGAAAAGTCTCGTCAATCTGCCTTATCTGCCCTTGAGGGAAAAAGGATAAGATTGGAAACGGAGATAAACAGAAAGATATATGAGGAGATTGAAACCATAGCCAAAGAGAAGGGTATAGACCTTGTCTTAGATAAGAACAGTGTTATTTATGGAATTCCCACTAGCGAGATTACAGATGAAATAATAGAGAGGATGAACCCGAAAAAGGATGAAGCTGAGTGAGGTAGCTGAGTTTATTGGAGGAAAACTCGTTGGAGATGGTGAGGTTGAGATAACAGGAGTAGCCGGGCTTGATGAAGCAGAAGCAGGAGACATTACCTTTGCTATAAATGGAAAGAAGGGGGCAAAGGCAAGTGCCATCCTGGTAAAAGATGGGGTTAATCTTGACCTACCTTATATTATTGTCCAAAATCCCAAATTAAGTTTTTGCAAGATTCTTTCAAGGTTTGCAAAGACAAGCCATCCTTCTGGAATTCATAAATTGGCTATTATAGGAAAGGCAGAGCTTGGAAAGGATGTGGCTATTGGTGCGGGGTCTGTCATAGAGAATGGAGCAAAGATAGGAGATAGAGCCATCATTTATCCCAATGTCTATATAGGTTGCGATGTCTCTATCGGCGAAGGCACGATAATCTATCCACAGGTGGTGATAAAAAGAGCAAGTATCGGCAAGGCCGTGATTATCCATAGTGGCGTGGTGATAGGCAGCGATGGCTTTGGGTATCTTCAGCATAATGGAGAGAATGTGAAGGTTCCCCATCAGGGGAATGTAGTCATTGATGATGAGGTTGAGATAGGAGCAAATACGACTATTGATTGTGGAACTACAGGCTCTACAAGTATTGGTGCAGGCACGAAGATAGATAATCTCGTTCAGATAGCTCATAATTGTGTCGTTGGAAAAAACTGTGTCATTGTTGCTCAAGTTGGAATATCAGGCTCTGTTCAGATTGGAGATAACACCATGATTGCTGGTCAGGTTGGCATCTCAGACCACATAAAGATAGGGAAGAATGTCCGGATTGCTGCCAGGGCTGTGGTTACAAAGGATATAGAAGACGGAAAGATGGTCTCTGGCTTTCCAGCAAAAGAACATCAAAGAGAAAAGAGGCTCATCGCCTCCATAAACCAGCTTCCCGAACTGATAAAAAGGGTAAAAGAGCTTGAAAATAGTGAGAAGAGTTAAAATGAATAGCTAAAAACTAAAATTAAGAACCCTTCTTCACTTTTTACTTTTAGTTTATTGGAGGTTTGGCTATGAAGAAATTCTTGCTTTTTACTTTTTACTTTCTGCTTTTTACTTCTGTCTGGGCTGATGGTATTATTATTCCAAGACCACCTAAGCCAGATGAGCCGCAACAGCCAGCTTTGCCTGTGGATTATCACCATGTCTATGTGGAGATAAAGGAGCAAATAGCCTCTACATCTATAGATCAGGCCTTCATCAATCCCTATCCTTATGACCTTGAAGGGACATACCTCTTTCCTCTTCCAGAAGACTCTGCCATTTCAGAATTTTCCATGTTTTCCGATGGAAAGAAGCTTCAAGGAGAGATATTGGACAAGAATGAAGCAAGAAAGATCTATGAGGATATTGTCCGTAAGATGCGGGACCCAGGGCTTTTGGAGTATGTTGGTAAAGACCTTTTTAAGTGCAGGGTCTATCCCATACCAGCCAAGAAGAATAAGCAGATTGGACTCAGATACGAAGAGATTTTGAAGAGGGAAAGGAATGTTGTCCGATATACATATCCCTTAGATATAGAAAAATATACAAGCAAAGCAATCAGGGATATAGAAATAAAGGTAAAGATAGAGAATAAAGTCCCTATAAAATCAGTCTATTCGCCCTCACATAAGATAGAGGTAAAAAGAGAGAGCGAGGGTAAGGTTGAGATTACTTATAAGGATGAGAATGCTCTGCCTGACCAGGACTTTGTCCTTTATTATACCCTGGCAGAAGAGGAGGTCTCTATCTCTACCATCTGCTATAGAAAGAAGAACGATGGCTTCTTTCTCCTACTCTCTTCTCCAAAGCAGGAGAGAACCACTTTTAATAAGAATATAACCTTTATATTAGACACTTCTGGTAGTATGAGGGGAAAGAAGATTGCTCAGGCAAAAGAGGCTTTGAAATATTGTCTTGATAACCTGAATCCTCAAGATATGTTCAATCTTATCAGATTTAGCAGTGATGTTGAGGTTTTCAGTAAGGAGATGGTGAAAGTATCCGACAAAACCAAAAAAGAGGCAGAAGAGTTTATTGAGAAGCTGCAAGCAGAAGGCGGAACAAACATTCAGGAGGCTCTCCTTACAGCAGTAAAAGAGCAGAAAGATAAAAGGCCACATATTATCATCTTTCTCACAGATGGTCTGCCAACAGCAGGTGAGCGGGATACCTCATCTATTATCAAGAATCTCGGAGAGAAGAACAAGGACAATAGAATCTTTGTCTTTGGTCTGGGAGATAATGTCAATACCCATCTTTTGGACCTGATATCCCAGAAGAACAAAGGCACATCTGTATATGTGAGAGAGGATGAAGACCTTGAGGTTGCCTTGTCCTCATTTTATAATAAAGTGGCATATCCTGCTCTATCTGATATCTCTCTTGTGATAAATGGCATAGAGACTGACAATTTATATCCAAAAGAGTTGCCAGACCTTTTCTTTGATGGTCAGCTTCTGGTCTTTGGAAGGTATAAAGATTCAGGTGTGGCAACAGTCACGATAAGCGGTCAAGCTGGAGAGAAAAGGAAGGAGTTTATAGAAGAGTTGGTCTTTCCAGAAAAAGAAGAAGCCCATCCCTTCATTCCGAGGCTATGGGCAACAAGAAAGATTGGGTATCTCCTTGACCAAATAAGGCTCTATGGGGAGAGCGAGGAGCTGATTTCAGAGATACAGATATTGAGCAAGGAATATGGGATTATTACTCCATACACATCATTTTTAGTGACAGAAGAGGAAAAAAGGGTAAAGTTTAGAGAGCTTAAAGGCGAAGAGGTTGGTAAACATGCTGTGAGTATGGCCAAGGAGATGACGGCATTAAAGGAAGAGACTCTGGCTCCAAAAACAGCAATAGGAGCAAAATATGTTGAAGGTAGAACCTATATCTTAAAGGATGGTTTATGGCAAGATATAGACTATAAAGGTGAAGAGACAGAAAAGATAAAGTGGCTGAGTGATGAATATTTTGACCTTCTCAAAGAAAAAAGCCTGCCTAAGGTTTTGAGCCTCGGTAAAAGCGTAATATTCAAGCATAACGAAAAATGGTATCAGGTGAAAGAAGACTGAACTATTTTTTACCACAAAGAACATAAAGTAAATACAAAGGCTGTGAGTAGCAAACTATAAGAATTAAGTCTAAACAGGAAAGAGGCTCACTGCTTAATTATAGCTTTTTTTGATGATCTTTTAAGAAATATGGTAAAATGGGTGTTAATAAAAAGAGGTTTTTTATCGCTTGGATATTTGTTGGTGGGTTTCTGTTTATGGCCTGGCCAGCCTATTGCGGGGAGTATTATGAGTTTGTAAGTAAATGGGGAAGTTTTGGAATAGAGAATTATAGTTTTAACTATCCTTGGGGAGTATCAGCAGATAGTAAAGGAAATGTTTATGTTACAGATACATATAACCATCGTATTCAGAAGTTTAAAAAGATAGAGGTGAAAAAGATAGTGGTGCCATCTCATATATCCCATATTTACCACTTGAAAGGGGTCCATTTAACCTAAGTCTTTGATAAATAAAGAGGTAACTATTTACTCATCTGAAGTGTTTTTTCTTTAACCTATTGAAATTCAACAACTTACGAGATTTCACTAAACATTTTGGCAAAATCGTAAGTACTT
>JAGUXG010000236.1 GCA_020061965.1 bacterium | reverse complement strand
GTAAAATTTTATAAGTCGTTGATTTACAAGTACTTACGATTTTGCCAAAATGTTTAGTGAAATCTCGTAAGTTGTTGAATTTCAATAGGTTAAAAAAAAACACTTCAGATGAGTAAATAGTTACAATTCTTCAAACACTTGAATCCTTGAAAGACTGTCCCCCCTTGAATCCTTTTTTGCAATGGATTCCTTCATTTGGGTAAATAGTTACCAGTTATTTTGTGATACACCCTCACTCTTTAGAAAAGACCTCTGCCTGGAATACCTCAAAGACAGCGTCTTTTCTCTTGTAGGCATCTTTATCTAATCCTGCCTTGATAGATAAGTACATCAGGGTCTCTGGAAGTGTCCAGCCTTGTTCGGGTGCAACCTGCGGCAGGAAGACTGATTGCCTTCCAGCTACATTCAAAACAATGCCGTCCCTACCGAGAACAATATCTGTCCAGGTTCCAACCTTTTCTGGCTCAGACAGGACTGAGATCTCTATCTTAATATCAGAAAGTTCAGAAGAGGTGACAGGAGGAAATCTATAGTCTTTCACCGCAGCATTTATCGCATTCTCCATCACTGCTTGATATAAAGGCTTTATCGGCCAGATATAACCGATGCAACCCCTGAGATTTCCATCCTTTTCTAAAGTGACAAAGACACCTGAAGGTTCAGTTAATCTCATACTTTTTGGAGATACCTCTGGAACCTTTCCCTCCTTGACAAAGAGTTCCACTGTATCTTTAGCCATCTTTAGAAGCTCTTCTTTTTCTTCATTAGTCAATCCCTCTTTGGTGAAGGCAAGACTAGCATAACCTACAACCCCATCCCTTTTTCCATAAGGCGTATCTCCTGAATTATAGTAGATTAGGGTCTTTGGTCTTGCCCTCGTAAGCTTTGCTACCTTGAGACCCACAATTGTTGGGCTTAAACCACAGAGATAGGTTGAAAGCCCTGGAATCTTTGATGAATAGACATCCATCTCCCTTTGAACAAGTCCAATCTCATCAAGATTGAGAAGAAAAGATATTGTCTCTCTGTCAACCTTGTTGGCACTTTCATATTCTGGATAGTGTGAAAGGTCTGTGGAGACAATCACTATGGTTTTATCATCCATCACGGCTTTTATGGCAGAAGCAAGCCCAGCAAACTCATCCATATCCACCCTTCCCACTAAGATAGGCACAATCTTTATATCCTGGAAAAGCACCTTTAGAAAAGGAAGCTGAACCTCTATGGAATGCTCTGGTGCATCTGCCTCAGTAATCTCAGATAGCTCACAAGCTTTGGCAATCTTCTCTGCTTTTTCTTTGTCAACAGAGAGTGTGCCAAGTGGAATCTCATAGGCATCGGAAAGTGAGATGGATGAAGCTGGCCAGTGGTGTGGCACGCCTAAAATTATAGCTGTATCATAATCTTCTCCCTCTATCTGCTTAAATGCCTCTGCTTGAGCTTTACCAGAGTAAATATAGCCTGCATGAGGAACAATAAGTATTTTTGGCTTCTTGTTGACCACCTTCTTGGCTCCAGAAAGAAGCCCTCTTACCATCTCTTCACAAGCCTCTTTGCCCCCTGGATAGAACCCGATTGCTGCTGGTTTCCTAATTCTCATTGGTTTTACCTCCTCCTGCTTCACCCCTTCACAAGAGATGGCAAGAAAGAACAAGATTGCAATAAAGATTAGCCTTTTCATAGCTTTATTGTAGTATTATATTTATTGTAAAGCAAGAAATATCTTGAGTATTTGCATCAAAAAAGTTATAATAATCCTATGTTTATCGTAACAGGTGGGGCAGGTTTTATTGGAAGCTCACTCATCTGGGAGTTAAATCAAAGGACAAAAGATAGAATCCTTGTGGTGGATAGCCTTAATGACCAGAATTATAAGAACTTGGTAGGTCTTTCCTTCTATGATTACATTGATAAGGATGATTTTTTAGAAAGGATAGGCAAGAGTGATTTTAGGAAAATAGAGGCTATATTCCACTTGGGCGCCTGTTCTGACACTACCTTTACTGATGTAAGGTATCTTATTAAGAATAATTACGAATATTCTAAAACCCTTGCTGTTCATTCTTTATTGCATAATATCAGGTTTATTTATGCCTCATCTGCTGCCACTTATGGGGATGGAAGGTTTGGATTTGGGGATGATGAGAGCAAGTTGCATCTCTTGCGACCCTTAAATCCGTATGCCTACTCAAAACACCTTTTTGACCTCTGGGCAAAGAAGGAAGGTTTGTTGGATAGGATAGTCGGGCTGAAATACTTCAATGTATTTGGGCCAAACGAGTATCACAAGGCCAATATGCAGAGTATGGTCATCAAAGGATTCCATCATATAATAGAGACAGGGAAAATCAGACTATTTAAGTCGTATAGGGAAGGGATTGGTGATGGTGAGCAAAAAAGGGATTTTCTCTATGTGAAGGATGCTGTCAAGATGACCCTCTTCTTCTTTGAAAATTTAGGTTCCTCTGGGATATTTAATCTCGGTTCAGGTTGTGCTAAAACATGGAATGCTTTGGCAGAGAGCCTATTTTCTGCCTTAAAGATAGAGCCAGATATTGAGTATATTGATATGCCGAAAGAGGTAAAAGGTAAATATCAGTATTTCACAGAGGCTGATATATCAAAGATCAGAAATGCAGGCTATATTGAGCCAATTACAAGCCTTTCAGATGCTGTCTCTTGTTATGTAGGTTACTTAAAGGACGGAAGGTATATCTCTGAAGACTTGACACCAAATAAAAGATAGTGTGTATAGTGTATAGTGAATTAGAAATCGTGTTTGTAGAAAGAGATGGATCGTGTCCGTTTAGAGTCTCCGTATACACTTTTATATAAGGAGGAAAAGATGGAGTTTAGTAAAAGGATAATAAAGATAACCGTTATATCACGCTGGTTGATGCTGGCCATAGCTGTGATGATGCTTGAGCTATCAAGAATAGACTGGCCAAGAAAACATGAATTATTCATTCCCATCATCATTTTGGCAGTCTATAACCTTATTGCCAGATTTATTCCATATCAGTTGGCCTATTTCAGAAGGGCTTATGCTGAGACAACATTAGACATTGTCTTTATCACCGCCATAATCTTTGCCACAGGTGGAATGCAGAGCCAATTCTTTCTCTTCTACCTTTTTTCCATAATCTTTGCCTCCTGCTATTATCAACCAAAGACAACATTCTTAGTAACCATTGGCATAATCCTCTTATGCATCTTGCTCTATCTTTTAACGAAGGAGAGAGATTTAACCTATCTTTTGGGGAGAATGCCTCTATTTCTTGGAGTTGCCGGGCTTGTCTCCTTCATTACCAATGAGATACGGATGACCCAAAGAGAGGCCGTTGAGGAGAGGGAGATGGCCTCTGTGCTTCAAATGAAACTACAAGATAGGCTGAACAAGGTAAAGGAGGAGAACAGGAGACTTGCTGAATTTTATAATGTCTCTACAGAGCTTGAAGAGATTGGCGATTTTTCCTCCCAACTCAAGAGGGTTCTTGAAACAGTATCTTCCTATCTTAAAACAGAGATAAATCTGATTACAGAGATTAAAGGTGGGGTGCATAAGGTGATAGCAGGCGATGATATTGTTAAACAGAATCCAGAAGCCTCCCTACTGATAAAGGAGAATTGTGCCATCCTTGTCAATGATATAGAAAAAGAGGAGAGGGATCTTCTTCTTGCCTATAAGAAGATGGGTGTATCCTCCATTATCTTGCTCCCATTAAAGATACAGGAGAATACAATAGGCTCAATACTCTCCTGCTCCAAAGGAAAAAGGGCTTTTTCAGAAGATGACCAGAAGTTTTTCAGAATAATCGCCAATATCTCCTCACTCCTTATAGAGAATAACAGGCTCTCTTTTGAGATTGACAGGCTTTCTGTCACAGACAAGCTCACAGCCCTTTTCAACCTCTATCACTTTGAAGAGGCTCTTAGAAAAGAGATTGAGCGCGCAAGAAGGCTGAATTCGGGATTGTCTGTAATTGCTGTAAAATTAGATGCAGAAGAACCAGATGCAGGGCTAATTCAAAAAGCAGGACTTATCATAAATTACAATACCAGAAGGGAAGATCTTGTAGCCAATAAGGAGGGTATCTTCTTAATCTTGGCTTATGGTGCAGCTAAAGAGAAGTCTTTATCCCTTACTGATAGGATACGACAGAAAGTCAAAGAAGAGACAGGCAATACAATAAGTTGTGGAATCGCCACACTCTCAAGCGATATATTCACCTACAAAGAGCTGATAGACAAAGCAGAGCATGCCCTTTCTGAGGCATCTAAGACAAAAGATACGGTCATTAGCTCTGAATAAAGATAAAACCGCAGTAAGTGTTTAGGTGTTTTGTGTCTGGTGTCTGACTACCTGAACAACTACTAACTTTCTTAAATAATGATTACAGGACTTATAATAATTCTTATTTTTGTGCTTGTCTTGCCTTTTGTGCTAAAAAAGGTAGAAGAGGAACTTGAGTTTTTTCTATTTGTCATGGGAGCAATTGCCGTAAGTATAACTGAGCAGTGGAGTGGACATTTAATTGAGGAATGTTTAATAGAACCGATAAAAATAACTATAGCAGTCTTTTTAGCCGGTATATTATTCAGACTAATCCAAAAACCTCTCACTCAAAACTTAAACAGGATTGTTGAAAAATTGGGTTTAAAACCTTTTGTATTTCTAATTGTGGTTGGATTAGGAGTGCTTTCAAGTATCATCACGGCAATAATATCCGCATTAATATTG
>JAGUXG010000033.1 GCA_020061965.1 bacterium | reverse complement strand
CCTTATTTCTAACTTTTCCTGTTCTTCCCTTCGGACTATCACCTCATAAAGCCTGTTTATTCTATTATTTGTTTCATCTATCCGCTCGTTAGTCTCATCTATCCGCTGGGTCAGCTCTGATCTTAGGTCATCTATCCGCTCGTTAGTCTCATCTATCCGCTGGGTCAGCTCTGCTCTTAGGTCATCTATCCGCTCGTTAGTCTCATCTATCCGCTGGGTCAGCTCTGCTCTTAGGTCATCTATTCGCCCGTTAGTCTCATCTATCCGCTGGGTCAGCTCTGCTCTTAGGTCATCTATTCGCTGTGTTAGTTTGTCTCCTACTGCATCTATCCTTTTGTTTGTATCGTCTAACCGTTGGTTGATATAGATAAGCTGTTGCTCCATTGCTAACATCCTACCATTCAAATCGCCCAACCTGTCAGAAAACCCCGAGACTCTCTCCTCTAATCTATCAACCTTAGAAGAGAGTTCCTTCACTGTTGGCAACAAAGCCTCTATAACCGCTTCAACAACCTCTTTCATTATGCTGCCTTCCTCATAAGTGTCTCTACGCTCTTCTCTAATCTCATCACCCTTATTTCTAACTTTTCCTGTTCTTCCCTTCGGACTATCACCTCATAAAGCCTGTTTATTCTATTATTTGTTTCATCTATTCGCTCGTTAGTCTCATCTATTCGCTGGGTCAGCTCTGCTCTTAGGTCATCTATTCGCCTGCTCTGGTCGGCAAGGTGGATGTTTATATCATCAAGCCTCTTGTTTGTAAGCTCTAAGGCTATTTTAATCTCTTTATTCTCTCCTTTGATTATCTCTAATTCAGGGAGTATAAAATCCTGAATAGCCTTTCTTATCGTCTCTCCTATATCCATCTTTCTTTTCTCATAGAACTTTGCAGCTAAAACCCTAACTTCTGCCTGAAACCTACGCCTTCCATCTTCCATTATGTTGCTACCTTCTCCTTAAGCATCTGCACCTGTTCCTCTAATTTTAACATCCGTATCTCTATATTCTTATAAAAACTCCTATTTTATATGTCGGCATTTTTTGAAAAAACCTTTAAGGAAATTTTTTCAGAACTTCCCCAACCTTACAAAAAAAACAAAAAAGAATTATCGCCCTTCCAGCAGACCTAAGGAAATTCCTCTGAAATCAAGATAAATCCTTTTTTTCTATATTCATTATAACTATAATCTTGCTCTTGTCAATGACCATCATTACAATTCTAAACAATTCTAAAAATTTTTACTTAATTATCCCAATCTTTCCAATCTTTTCGATCCCAATGTTTCTATCATAAAGCCTAAAGATGTAAACGTCTGAAGCAACCCTTTCTCCTTTCTGATTAACCGCCTTCCAGACTAATTTTCCATCTGGTCTATTTTCCTCATGTTTATAGACAAGCTCTCCAGTAATACTATAAATGCTCAGCTCAATCAGACTGCTTACTGGAACAGCAAAGGTTATATCTCCACCCCTTCCTGGGTTTGGATAGGGATAAGACTCTATTACTGAAGAGACAAGTGACACCACAACCTTTCCATCATTTACTCCAATTGGTATATCCTCTCCATTCTGGTCAAGAAGGAAGGTCTCTTGATTAGAACCAGGCTCAGAGATAAACCTTATCTGGCCTTCTCCAAAAGTCTTTGCCTCAAAGATACATAGTAGCAACCACAGCTGAGCCAGAGGCTGTGCCTTGTATTGTACCTGATGAGGCTGTAAGTATAGCAGAATCAGAAAGAGTTCCTGCAAAAAATACTGTTGATGAATCAGTTGTAGAGTTGAGTGTGCCGATAGGAGAGGATAAGTTCCAGTCATAGCTCAGATAGAGAGGGTTTTCCCATCTGTCAAACCCATAGCCAGTGAAGGTCTGGGTTTGAGCTGGAACAAGGACAATTGACTGAGGTGTAATCTGAATACGCTCTAATGGACCCGGAATGATAAGAAATTGGGTAGTAGCAAATCCTATCATAGATGAGGCTGTAATGGTGTAGGTTCCTGCAGGTTGGGTAGAGAGGATAAATGTTGTTGAAAAAGTGCCGTTTTCATCAGTCCTTACAGTTGTTACTGTTTGGTAAGTTCCAAAGGAGATGGCTATATCTTCATCTGAAAGGAAGGATTCTGCTCTAATGGTGACCACATCTGAAACCATGCCTGAGGTTGGAGAGATAAGGGTTATCTTTGGGTTGACTGAAGGGATAATAACCTCATGCTCAGCTGACCAGCCAGATTTAGCAAAGGTTGTATCTATAGCCTGAACAGACCAGTAGTATCTACCTGGGGGAAGGTTTGTTATCTTAAACTTCCTATTCTGAAGACCATAGTATGACCCAAACTGACAACTATGTAGTGGTGAGACGATGTTTGAACTGCCTGAGGATGTCCCTATCCTCAGATTATAATAGAGACCAGAGGATGGGGTCTTTATGTCTGTTCCAGAATTCCAGGTAAGGCTCAGGATAGGCTTTGTGTAGGAAAAGTTCAGGATTGTTGGGGGCGAAGGTGGAGTGTTTGGCAGAGAGTCATTTATGTAAAGCTTTGCCTCTGAGTCAGGACCCTTATAGCCTGAAATGGCAAGGTCTAAGTCATTATCATAATTGTAATCCATCCAGGCTATAGCAGAGCCTGTAAGAGATGGAAGCGTCTGGTCCAAAATAAGACCAGTCTGAGAGCCAAGAAAGATCTTGGTTGTGCTTGTCTGGCTGTAACCAGAAAGGATAAGCCCAGATATGGCTAAGTCTGGCCAGCCATCATTATTGTAATCAGCAGAGGAGACAGCCCCAGCCATCACAGAAGGAAGGCTTATGCCTGAGTCAATCAGACCTGCCTTTACTTGCGATACAAGAAATAGAAGGACAATAAACTTCTTCATCAGTTTATGTAGCTCCATGCAAAAGCCTCCTGGATACTTCATCAGTCAATCTATCTTTATCCCAATAAGGAAACTTCTATACATCAAGTTCGTTGGTCAATACCTCTATCATAGAGCTTGCAAGCTTGATGACAGAATCTGCATCCTCCAAAGAGAGTCTGACTGCGAACTTATATCTGGCAAAGTTTCTAAGCTCTAATGCCTTATTCAGCCTTCTTCCAATAGAAACTTCTACAAGACCTTGTTTAATATAAAGCTCTCCAAACCTTCCTATTGTTCCTCCATGAGAACCTGGAAGGTCATCTGTCTTAAGTAAGATGAGCCCTTTTGCCGCAAGCTCTGCAGAGTTGTAAGCCCCATCTATGCTGAGCCGAACAAGACCCTGCTCTTTGGCATTGATAGCTGAATCCAGATACTCCTCAGCCAATGCTTTTAAGCCCTTACTGCTGGCTTTTCTTATCTCTTCTTCCTTCATAGAGTAAACCTCCTCTCCATTCTTCATAATATTATAGATGAAGTAATCTTGCGGGATGAAGAGTTCTTCAACTGGACAGATGAGGGGCTCCAGGGGCACTCCATCCATCTGGAACTCAAAGGCAATATCCATAATCTCATCTTTTACCTTTAAACCATCTGATGTTACCACCAAAAGGTCTATATCGCTATTCTTGGTAGCAGAACCCTTGGCATAGCTTCCAAAGAGATAGACCTTGAGAATGCTATCCTTCGCCTTGCTATTCAGAAGCCTTTCACTAAACTCCTTGACTGAATCTATCATATCTAATTTAGTCTTTTCTGCAGAGATTTTGAAGTTTTTTGTTCTTAGTCTCTTTGCAAATTTTCCGTCTCTTTTCAAAGTCAAACTCCATCTCTCTTCCTTCTCCTCATTGCATAGAGTTGGCTCATTCCAACTGAGCCTGAGATGATGATGAATAACTTGAATCCCTTAAATCCTGAGCAATGTTTGTTGCGAGGCCAAGGTCTATCCTGATAGGCTCTTTGGCTGGGAATCCACAGCCTTGCACAGTAACAGTAGAAAGCGGAGCTCCATGCTGCGGGAAGACAGAAATATCTGCCTGCACTACACGGGAAAGGACTCCAACCAATAAAATATAT
>JAGUXG010000190.1 GCA_020061965.1 bacterium | reverse complement strand
GAGGTTGTAAGTTTAGGATGTTGTAAGTTGTATGTTATTTATTCTACTTCTTCAACCTACAACTTATAACCTACAACAAAAATCTTCACTAGGCCTGTTGCTTTTGGGTATATATTATCCGATAGTAACCTTTAAGCCAAAATTGATAAGAAGGAGACTGGATTATATCTCAACAGTCTCTAAAGATTTGACCCCATTATCACCGATTGGATGAGAAGCTCTTCTACCCCTTCTACTACCTTTACTTCCCCTATTCTGGTAGGCAGAACAAGCCTTGTTTTGCCAGCAAATTTTTTGTCGCAAAGGAGAGCTTCCATTATCTTTTCAGGAGAAGAGCTTTTAATCTTTGTTCTAAGTCCAATCCTTTTTAGAAGCTCCTCTAATCTATCTTTCTCTTCTTTTGCAAAGATTCCCAAATGACAAGCTATAGAAGAAGCTGCTACCATGCCAACAGATATAGCCTCTCCATGGCTCAATCCCAGTATATTCTCAATGGCATGGCCTATGGTATGTCCAAAATTAAGAATTACCCTTATTCCTTTTGTGTCCATCTCATCGGCGGCGACTATATCCGCTTTCATTTTATAGCAGGAAGAGACAACATATTCTAAAGATTGCGGCTCAAGGAGCAATATCTTTTCAAAATTATCTTCAATATGGGCAAAGAATCTCTCATCGCAGATAACACCATACTTTACTATCTCAGCCATACCAGAGAGTATCTCTCTTTTTGGAAGCGTTAAAAGTAAAGAAAGGTCAGACAGGACAGCCCTTGGTTGATGGAAGGCACCCACAAGATTTTTTATTCCACAGAAGTTTATAGCACATTTTCCACCTACCCCTGCATCTACATTTGAAAGGAGTGTCGTTGGAATCTGAATGTAACTTATCCCTCTTTTATAAATGGCACTGGCAAACCCTCCCAAATCTCCAACAACACCACCACCCAAGGTAGCTACAAAACACCTTTTTCTTCCTGGCTCATCAAATCTGGCAAGCTCAGAAAGAACCATTTGCAGAGACTCCCAGGATTTGTCCGTTTCGCTTTCGCCGAAGAGAGAGTATCTCGCAGAAAACCCTTTCTTATTAAAAGACTCAAGACACCTCTGGCCATACAAGGAGAATATAGGTATCTGAGACACCAGAAAGACGCTATCTCCAAGATTCAGTTCTTCTGCCAACTCTCCTACCCTATCCAAAAGACCAAAACCTATTATGATGGGATAACTTCTCTCTCCAAGTTTAACTTCAATCCTTTTCATCAATATTTAAGAGAGAAGGAGAGAAGATAAAACCCCTTTGTTTCTTTCAAGATTAATGCCGCATCTACTTCAAGATTAAGAGATTCCATCTTCTTTTTAAGCCCTGCACCAATAGTAGGGGAATCTCCATACATCCCACACCTTAAGGCAAGCGATTTTTCAACCCATCTCTCAAATCCGATACGCAGAGAGCTTTGATCTTTATCCCCTTCAGCATACCAGTCGTTTATATCAAAGTCGTATACATCTAAAGCAAAGACAGTTTCATCGTCTGTCTTAAATCCGACGCCAAACCTTATCTTTACTGGATGCTTATAGAGATGACTTACCCTTTTTCCGTTTATGTTTAGATCAGAAAACTCTAATTTGGATTCGTTTATATCCGTAAGAAGAAGACCGAACTTCAGGTTTTTATTTGGTTTATACATCGCCCCAATATCTATGCCTATAGCCTTATCCTGCTTTTTTAGGTCATCAAATTTAGCCTCGCCGCTTTCTTTCCAAATCCCTTTGCTCTTCATTAGAGATGAGGAATATCTCCTGAAATTTAGTCCAAAGGCAACATCCTTGAGCCTCCTCTCTCCATAGCCACCAACAGATAGTGTCACCCATTTGTCATCAGCAACAAGCCATGTATCCCCTTTTGCATCGTCATCCGTGTCAATGAAACATAACCATTTTTTGGTGTTTAAATAGCTCATCCCGCCACCTTCACCTTTGCGTATCTTCCAGGAGCTGGCTAAAAACCTCTGGCTTTCGCAATCTTCATCATCCTCATTGTTCAAGGCTTCCATATAGGTTAGTTGTGATTTGGCGACATCAGCCAGACCTGCTGGGTTCCAGTAGCAACTATGTACATCATCCGCCACAGCAATAAATGCCCCTCCCATAGCCATAGGCCTTGCCCCAACGATAGGATAGAGATTGCCTGTCAAAACGAGGAGAGAGAGAATCAACTTATTCATTTCTTTCATTCTTTAAGATACCCTATGTATGGAAGCGACCTGTATTCTTCATTGTAGTCCAAACCATAACCAACAACAAAGTAGTCTTCTATCGTAAATCCTGTATAATCAGGTGATATATCAATCTTTCGCTTGGAAGGCTTATCCAAAAGAGCACATATCTTTACCTCTGCACCTCTCTTAGAAAAATAATCCTTGAGCCAGGATAGGGTCAGGCCCGTATCAATAATATCCTCTACCAAAAGAATCTTTTTCTGCTCAGTAGGAAGAGATGGGCCAAGCTCTAAACTTATCTTGCCGCTACTGGCCTTTCCCTTATAACTGGCAACTTTCACAAAGTCGCAACTGGCGGGAACCTGCAAGGATCGGACAAGGTCAGACATAAAGATAAAAGCACCTTTCAATACGCCACAGGCTGTCAGACCACCTGGATAATCAGAAGAGATTATCCCAGCCAGTTCTTGTATCTTTTCTTTAATCTGATTCTCTGTGATCAGTGGAATTGAACTCATATTTGAAAACTTATTTTTCTCTACGTCTCTATTACCTTAAGTGGTCAATCTTCACTTCAGACTCTCATCTTTCTGGCTGAGTTTATTCCATTCCTCTTCCACCCACGTCTTAAGTTCATCAATGATATATTTGTTCTCTTCCTTGAATAGATGCTTGAATCTTGTCTGAGCCTTTAGCCAATCATCAAGAGGCTTTATCTCTTTTGGTTTATAGGTAATATGATATCTTCCTTCCCTTACTTCATAGAGCGGCCAAACTCTTGTATCGCAAGCAAGATTGCCAATCTCACAGGTCATGTCAGAAGGAAAACCCCAGCCTAAAGGACAAGGAGAGAGGATATTGATAAAGGATGGGCCATCAACAGATAAAGCAGCTTCCACTTTTTTGGCCAAATCCCTCCAGCTTCCAACAACAGCCTGAGCAACATAGGGTATATTATGGCTGACAACAATCTCTGTCAGGTTTTTTCTAAATTGGAGCTTTCCTGGAGTGACCGTCCCTACCGGTGCGGTGGTTGTATGCGCACCCCTTGGTGTGGCTCCAGACCTTTGTATTCCTGTGTTCATATAGGCTTCATTGTTTATGCAGACATAGAGCATTCTGTGTCCTCTCTCTAAAGCGCCAGATAAGGATTGAAGCCCAATATCATAGGTTCCACCATCCCCAGCAAAAGCGATGAAGTCAATATCTGCTGAAACCTTCCCTTTCTTCTTCAAAGCCTTGTAGCCAGCCTCTACACCAGATATTGTTGCCGCCACATTTTCAAAGGCAGAGTGAATAAATGGCACACGCCAGGCTGTAAATGGAAAGATGGTTGTTGTTACCTCAAGGCATCCAGTGGCTGATCCAATAACCACATGGTTTTTTGCAACCAGCAAAATCTGGCGGACAGCGATAGGCTCTCCACATCCAGCACAGGCTCTATGACCCGGAGAAAAATCTTCTGCTTTTTCCGAAAGGGCTCTTAAAGCGAGTAGTCTTTCCATCTCTGATATTTTACCACAGAAAAGAGGTTTCCGTCAATAGAAGACTTTTGGAGTTCAGAACTTCCCCAACTTTTGCAAACTTGAAAAATAACCAAGATACAAGAAACAATAACCAAACAATGACCAATAACCAAATTTCAATAACCAAACAAAAAGGTTAGAGAATATGATTACGTTTG
>JAGUXG010000131.1 GCA_020061965.1 bacterium | reverse complement strand
CGTTACACCATTCGTGCAGGTCGGAACTTACCCGACAAGGAATTTCGCTACCTTAGGACCGTTATAGTTACGGCCGCCGTTTACTGGGGCTTCAATTCAGGGCTTCGCCCTTCTTACGAAGAGCTGACTCCTCCTCTTAACCTTCCAGCACCGGGCAGGTGTCAGTCCCTATACATCGTCTTACGACTTAGCAGAGACCTGTGTTTTTATTAAACAGTCGCCTGGGCCCTTTCACTGCGCCCACTTAGATATAAAGGTAAACCTTTATACCCTTATGGGACCCCTTCTCCCGAAGTTACGGGGTTATATTGCCGAGTTCCTTAACCAGGGTTATCTCGAGCACCTTAGTATATTCTACTCACCTACTTGTGTCAGTTTACGGTACGGACACCCCTTGTCTCACTTAGAGGTTTTTCTGGGTGGTATGGGATCAGCTACTTCCCCACTTGGCTTTCGCCGCGAGGTCCCCATCGCCCTTCAGAGTTAAGAGCCTTCGGATTTACCTAAAAACTCCTCCTTTGGGCTTGGACGATCTAATCCTACAGACCGCACAGCTTACCCTTCCACGTCACCCCATCGCTAAAACAACAAAAGGTGGTACAGGAATTTTAACCTGTCTTCCATCGCCTACGCCTTTCGGCCTCGACTTAGGGTCCGACTTACCCTGAGCAGATTGGCTTTACTCAAGGAAACCTTAGGTTTTCGGCGGGTGAGGTTCTCACTCACCTGATCGCTACTCATGCCGGCATTCTCACTTCCATACAGTCCAGCAGTCCTCACGGTCTACCTTCGCTCCGTATGGAACGCTCCCCTACCATATAAAGCATTACCTATAGTTTGGCGATAAATCAACAATCAATAACCGAAGTCATTAATCATCTTCCTATCAACTATAAGCTATCTTTATATCCACAGCTTCGGTGACAAGCTTTAGCCCCCTTGGATTCTCGGCACAGAGCCACTCGAACAGTGAGCTATTACGCTTTCTTTAAATGATGGCTGCTTCTAAGCCAACATCCTGGTTGTTTGTGCAACTCTACATCCTTCTCCACTAAGCTTGTACTTAGGGACCTTAGCTGGTGGTCTGGGTTCTTTCCCTTTAGAAAATGGAGCTTATCCCCCTTTTTCTCACTCCCAGGATACGAATTATAGCATTCGGAGTTTGATTGGGTTTGGTAACCTTTGTCGGGCCCCTAGTCCATTCAGTGCTCTACCACCATAATTTATTACCTGAGGCTGTCCCTAAAGGCATTTCGGGGAGAACCAGCTATCACTGAGTTTGATTGGCCTTTCACTCCTATCCACAGCTCATCCGAGCAGTTTTCAACCTACACCGGTTCGGGCCTTCACAGGGTTTTAACCCTGCTTCACCCTGGCCATGGATAGATCACTCAGTTTCGGGTCTATTGGATACTACTAATCGCCCTATTCAGACTCGCTTTCGCTACGGTTTCATGGCTTATACCACTTAACCTAGCAACATCCAATAACTCGCCGGCTCATTATGCAAAAGGCACGCCATTAGGCATTCCAGTGGCCAGAAGGAGGTGTAGAACTGTAGGATAGAGTCTTACTCAAAAAGGCTTGCGCCCTCTCTTTCTTCCATCTATCAAACTGAAGTCCTAAATCAGGTCTCCTACCTAACCTGGCATAGCCCTATGGCAGCTTGTAGGTATACGGTTTCAGGTACTATTTCACTCTGCTCCCGCAGTACTTTTCACCTTTCCCTCACGGTACTTGTTCACTATCGGTCGAAGAAGATATTTAGCCTTAGGAGGTGGTCCTCCCAGATTCAGACAGGGTTTCTCGTGTCCCGTCCTACTTAGGTATCTAAATACAGGAAGTTCATTTTTTCGTTTACAGGGCTATCACCTTTTATAGCTTGTCTTTCCAGTACAATTCAGCTAAAAAAATGAATCTTTTAACTTCCCGGGCGATACTAACTTTCTCCCTATTTAGACCCTACAACCCCACTTGTGGAACACAGTTAGGTTATTGACACAAGTGGTTTAGGCTCTTCTGATTTCGCTCGCCGCTACTTTCAGAATCGAGGTTTCTTTCTCTTCCTCAGGATACTGAGATGTTTCACTTCTCCTGGTCTTCTTCACATACCCTATATATTCAGGTATGGATGCTGAGGCATTGTCCTCAGCGGGTTTCCCTATTCGGAAATCTACGGTTCAAAGCCTGCTCGACGGCTCCCCGTAGCTTATCGCAGCCAGCCACGTCCTTCATCGTTCTTCTTCGCCAAGGCATCCACCATATACCCTTATTATCTTGCCTACGCTACCACAGCTTATCCTTCAATTGTCAAAGAACAGATTCTTTTCCTATTTTTGATAGTATATTTTATGGAACATATTTTGTCAAGAGGTTTTTTTGTTTTTTGTTATTCTATCCAAGGCACATGGTGACCATCCCTTAGAAAAGATTAACCTTGGGAAGATAGAGGTTCTTAATGAAAGAAGGTTTAAGGAATTAGAGGAGTTAGTGAAGGGATATAGAGAAGCTGACCTGCCTGTGCGTGACCGCACTTTAGACAGGTAGCACTTAGGTAACAAGAAAGATGAATCTTTTTATCAGGAAAGTGATGAAGATGAAAGGCTTTCTGAGTTCACGCACTGCAGTAAGCAGGATATTAAAAGAGCATTAGAATTCTTAAAATAACCCGATTACTTTCCCTTCGTCATCTATATCAACCTTTGTGCCAGCAGGAACAGATGGAAGCCCAGGCATAGTCCTCATCATACCGCATAAGGGATACAAGAATCCAGCACCAACAGAGGCATTTATATCCCTTACTGGAAAGTCAAATCCTTCTGGTCTTCCTTTAAGAGCAGGGTCATGGGATAGAGATAGATGGGTCTTGGCCATACATATCGGAAGTTTATCATAACCAAACTCTGTGTAGAGCCTTATCTTCTTTTCAGCCAATGGTTCATAAACAACCTTTTTCGCCCCATATATCTTGGTGGCAATCGCCTCTATCTTCTCCTTGATGGTTGCCTCTAATGGATATAGGAACCTAAAATCTTTAGGTTGATTGCATGCCTCTACGACCCTATTTGCCAGCTCAATCGCACCTTGTCCACCTTCTGCCCAATTATTACAAGGGACTGCATCCAATGCCCCAAACTCTTTGGCTATCCTTCGGACAGATTCAATCTCCTTGTCTGTATCTGGGGTAAACCTGTTTATAGCCACAACAACAGGCAGGCCATGTAGCTTCATATTCTCTATCTGCTTTGCCAGATTGCAACACCCTTCCTCTAAAGCAGGGATATTTTCCTCGCAAAGACCTTGGTCCAAAGGCTTTCCAGCCACAACAGTAAATTTACCAGAGTGCATCTTCAAGGCTCTGATAGTTGCCACCAACACTACTACATCTGGAACAAGCCCCGAGTATCTGCACTTTATATTCAAGAACTTCTCTGCACCAATATCCGCACCAAATCCTGACTCTGTAACCACATAATCGGCACACTTTGTGGCGATCATATCTGCCAGAATTGAGTTATTTCCATGGGCTATATTGGCAAATGGCCCTGCATGAACAAAGGCAGGTGTTCCCTCTAAGGTCTGCATCAGGTTTGGTTTAATAGCATCGCGAAGGAGAACAGTCATCGCGCCAGCACACCCCAAGTCTTCTGCTGTTACTGGCTTTCCATCATAAGTTGTGCCAATAACTATCCTGCCAAGTCTTATTCTTATGTCTTTTAGACCTGTGGTTAAAGCTAATATAGCCATCACCTCAGAGGCAACTGATATATCAAAGCCTGTCTCTCTCGGTAGTCCATTATCTTTGCCGCCTAAACCAATAACAATATTTCGCAAACACCTATCAGAGATATCAACCACCCTCCGAAAGGTAACAGACAATGGGTCAATATTTAAGGGATTCCCTTTTGCAATGGAATTGTCAATAAATGCTGCCAGAAGGTTATGGGCAATGGAAACAGCGTGGGTATCGCCTGTGAGATGAAGATTAAAATCCTCCATAGGAATAATCTGGGAATAACCTCCACCTGCAGCTCCTCCTTTTATCCCAAAGACAGGACCCAAGGATGGCTGTCTTATGGTAATTACTGCCTTCTTTCCTATTTTATTCAATGCCATGCCCAAACCAACAGTTGTTGTTGTCTTCCCCTCACCCAATGGTGTTGGGGTGATAGCTGTAACATCAATATACTTTGCTTGAGGCTTATCTTTAAGCCTATCAATTGTAGATAACAAGACCTTAGCCTTATACTTTCCATAAAGCTCAATCTCATCTTCATTAAGCCCTAAATCCCTTGCCACATCAATAATTGGCCTTAGTTTAGCCTCTTGGGCAATCTCAATATCACTCTTCATTCAAACCTCCTTAATTTAAGAAAAAGGTAACTATTTACTCATCTGAAGTGTTTTTTCTTTAACCTATTGAAATTCAACAACTTACGAGATTTCACTAAACATTTTGGCAAAATCGTAAGTATAAGTACTTGTAAATCAACGACTTATAAAATTTTACTTCAGATGGGTAAAGTGTTACAGAAAAAGATTATACCGCAAATTTATCTTTTTGGCAAGAAATATTTTGTTATACCCAAGTAAATCAGGTTTACAAAGAGAGTGAGGTTGTATACCGAGAAGAAATCTTACTTTGCTAAAATTTAAGCTTAAAAGGGTTCAAGGAGTCGAGGGGTCAAGTGGTCAAGTGAAGGTAAGATGATTAAACACTTGAGCCCTGTCCCCCCTTTTTATCATATATTTTTTCGGTAAACTTCGTGTTTCTTGAGTATAAAATAGGGGATGTGGTTGTTTTTAAGACTCAGAATAAGGCAATCATTCATAGAATAATACGATTATAATATCCTTCATAAACAATTCTTAATAGTGTTGCACTCTTTACCTCTCCAGCCTTATAATCTTTGCATGAAAAAATTTGTCCATCTGCATTGCCACTCTGAATATAGCCTCTTAGATGGTGCGATAAAGGTTGATGAGCTGATTAAAAGGGCAAGCCATCTTGGTATGCCAGCCATAGCCTTGACAGACCACGGCAACCTCTTTGGGGCTATTAAGTTTTATCAACACTGCATCTTGTTTGGGGTAAAACCTATTATTGGCTGTGAGGTCTATGTCGTTAATGACATAAAGAAGAAGGAAAAGGGGTTATTCCATGCCACACTCCTTGCTAAGGATATGGATGGTTACAAAAACCTGATAAAATTAGTGAGCATAAGTTACACTGAGGGATTTTACTCTAAACCAAGGATCGACAAAGTTCTACTCTCTACTCATAAAAAGGGGTTGATTATGCTTTCTGGGTGTATAAAGGGTGAGGTCACTCAAGCTATCCTCTCTGACCAGATAGATACGGCAAAAGAGGCGATTGCTTGGTTTTCCACATCTTTCGGCGAAAATAACTTCTATCTTGAACTCTTAGACCACGGATTATCTGAGGAAAAGAAGGCAAACCCCATCCTTATTGAGCTTGGAAATCAGATGGGTATAGGTCTCGTAGCCACAAACGACATCCATTATCTTGAAAGAGAAGACGCAGAGGCACAGGATATCCTCCTTTGTATCCAGACAGGCAAAAAAATCTCTGAAGAGAAGAGGTTGAGGTTCTCCTCCCAGGAGTTCTATTTCAGACTGGAGGATGAGATGAAGGGGTTATTTCCAAGCGAAGCAATAGATAACACCTCTGACATTGCCAATAGATGCCACTTAGAGCTTGACTTTGGAAAGCTCCATCTTCCACATCTTGAGATGGATGAAGACCCAAATGAGATGCTTAGAAGATTGTCTATGGCTGGGATGAAGGAGAGGTATGATGAGGAAAGTGAAAAGTCAGAATACAGGAGTCAGGAGTCAGGAGTCGAAAATCCAAAATCTAAAATCCAAAATCTAAAATCAATAAAAGTAAGGGAAAGGCTGGACTATGAGCTGGCTATGATTAAGCAGATGGGCTATGCTGGTTACTTTCTGATTATCTGCGATTTGATAAACTATGCTCGGAAAAAAGGGATACCTGTAGGCCCTGGAAGGGGTTCTGCAGCTGGTTCAATTATCGCTTATACGCTCGGCATTACAGATATAGACCCCCTGAAGTATGACCTTCTCTTTGAAAGGTTTCTAAACCCTGACAGAGTGAGCCTCCCTGATATTGATATTGACTTCTGCTATAGGCGTCGGGATGAGGTCTTAGAGTATATGGCTGAAAAATACGGAAAGGATAGGGTTGCTCAGGTGATAACCTTTGGCACAATGAAGGCTTTAGCTGTTATCAGGGATGTTGGTCGGGCATTGGACATTTCCTACTCTGAATGTGACCGTATAGCCAAGATTGTCGGCAAAGAACCGAATATCACCCTGACTGAGGCATTGGAGAAGATTCCTGAATTCTCTAATGAATACAAGGATACCCCTGAAAAGAAGCACCTTATTGATATCTCTATCAAGCTCGAGGGTTTAACCAGACACGCCTCAACCCATGCTGCAGGTATAGTTATTGGCAACCAGCCTCTGGCTGAGATAGTACCGCTCTATGTTGACTCGAAGGAGAAGAAGGTAGCCACGCAATACGCCAAAGATTCTATTGAGAAGATAGGGCTTCTCAAGATGGACCTTCTGGGCCTAAAGAACCTTACAGTGATACAGGAGACATTGGAGCTTATAAAGGAGAAGAGAAATATTGAGATAAACATAAGGAAGATTCCGCTTGATGACAAACCCACTTATGAGCTTCTTTCAAGGGGAAAATCTATCGGCGTATTTCAGCTTGAATCCTCGGGGATGCAGGATTTGCTGAAGCGGCTTAAGCCAAATATCTTTGAGGATATAATCGCTCTCCTTGCCCTGTATAGACCAGGCCCATTAAAATCTGGAATGGTCTCTTCTTTCGTTGAGGCAAAGCATGGCATGCGTCAGATAGAATATCCTCATTCATCCCTGAAGCATATCTTAGAGCCGACTTATGGTGTCATTGTCTATCAGGAGCAAGTGATGCAGATTGCTGTAACCTTGGCAGGTTTTTCTATGTCTGCCGCAGATGAACTGAGAAGGGCAATGTCAAAGAAGCAGGAAGAGAAGATGGTTAAAATTAGAGATATGTTCATTTCAGGCTGCATCAAGAAAGGTGTGAAAGAGTCTGTTGCCGTAAAGGTGTATGAGCTTATAGCCAAATTTGCTGAATACGGCTTTAACAAGTCTCATTCTGCTGCCTATGCCCTGATAGCCTACCAGACAGCATATCTCAAGGCAAATTATCCAGCAGAATTTATGGCAAGTCTGCTCACAAATGAATTGGGGGACCCTGACAAGATAAGTCTGTATATCAGCGAATGTGAAAAGATGGGGATTAAGGTTCTTGGGCCAGATATAAATACCTCAGGCTCTAAGTTTATTGGTATGGCACAAGGGATACGGTTTCCCCTGTGTGGAATAAAACATGTAGGAGAAGCAGCTGCTACAGTAATTGTCAAAGAGAGAGAGAATGGGCTATTCTCTTCATTTTCGGATCTTATAAACAGGTGTGATTTAAGGCTTGTGAATAAGAGGGTATTGGAATGTTTGATTAAGGCCGGTGCTTTTGACTCTTTAGTAGCAAATAGGGCACAGCTTCTGGCAGGCCTGGATACGCAAATGGCATCTTCAGTTAGAATAAAGAAGAAGGTGGATTCTGCTCAGGAGATGCTCTTTTCTCTCAAGAGCGAAGAGATGGAGCTTCCTGATGTCAGCGACTGGTCTGAAAGGGATAGGCTGAATTTAGAAAAGGAGATGATGGGTGTCTATATTTCGGGCCATCCCCTTGATAGGTACTCATCGAAGCTCAGCCGTTTCAGCAATATCAGCACGCTCTTTGAGAAAGAGAACGATGAGCCAATAATGGTGGCTGGAATGATTCTATCTGTAAGGAAGACCATAACAAAGAATGGAAAGCTAATGGCATTTTTGAAATTAGAGGATAAGTATTCGGCTTGTGAAGTGATTGCTTTTCCAGAAGCCTATGATGCGTATGAGCAGAATATCAGAAGGGATGAAGTTGTTGTGGTCAAGGGAGAGGTCAATAAGAAAGACATGGAGGCAAAGATTATAGCCAAATCTATCCTGCCCATTGCCGAAGCAGAGATTGTCTCTAAATCCATACATCTTAGATTAAATGGAGCAGAGAAAGAAGAAACCTTATATAAACTTAGGGATATATTGCTGAGATTTCCTGGAAGGAACCCATTCTATCTGCATTTTGAAGGTCAGGAAGCAGAAAAGGTTCTCTCTGTCTCACCAAATTTGAGGGTCCAGATAAACGAGGAGCTTATCTCAGAGATAGAAGCATTGGTTGGAAAAGAGAGGGTTGGGCTTGGTTAGGGAGGTTTGATATGTTAGTCCTAAACTTACAACTTATTATTTGACACGGCCTGAAAGTTTAGACTAAACTTTTAACAAAGGGCGGATAGCTCAGTGGGAGAGTGTCTGCTTCACACGCAGAAGGTCGCAGGTTCAAAACCTGTTCCGCCCATTTTCGGAATTGGTAACTTTAAGCATAAATAATAGAAAATATTTATACCCAAAAGCAACAGGTCTAGCGAAAATTTTTGTTGTAGGTTATAAGTTGTAGGTTGAAGAAGTAGAACAAATAACATACAACATCCTAAACTTACAACCTCAGGCTCTCTTTGTAAACCTGATTTACTTGGGTATAGATAAGTGTTGGCTAACTAAAATGAAAAAAGAGATAGAATTATTGATTGAGCTTCAAGAGGAAGATGGGCAAGTTTCAGATGTAAAAGAGGCTCTTGCCTCAATTCCTGTGAGCCTTTTAGAGAAAGAAAAGGTTTTGGAAAGGCTAAGAACAAAATTAGCCGAAAGTAGCGTTGATTTAGAAGCAAAGAAGAAGAGTCTCAGACACAAAGAGATGGAGCTTTTGACAGCAGAAGATGAGGCAAAAAAATTCAGAGTCCATTTTTATCAGGTGAAGACGCAAAAAGAGGCAGAGTCGCTTGACCATGAGATTAAGAAGGCAGATTCAGTGATTGAAACCTTGACAGGCGAGTGCCTCCTCCTTATGGATGAGATTTCCGAGAAAGAGAAGGAACAAGTCAAAAAGAAGGAAGAGTTGGCAGGTTTTGAAACAGAGTATCTTGAGAGAAAAAAGAAAGCTGAAACTGATATAGAAGGATTAGAGAACGATCTCCAAATGCTTTCTGCCAAAAGGAGAGAGATTATAGAAAAGATTGACAGGGGCCTTCTTTGCCTATACGAAAAGATACGGCAGAATAGAGATAACCTTGCTCTTTCTCGGATTATTGGAGATACCTGTAGTGCTTGCTCAATAAACCTCAGGTCACAACTCTTGAATGAGGTGAAAGAAGGGACAAGGATTATCCAGTGCGAAAACTGTCTCAGGATTTTGTATGTATGATAGAGATATACATTGATGGTGCTTGTTCTGGGAATCCTGGACCTGCTGCGATAGGAGCTGTCGGATATCAAGAGGCAAAAGAGCTTTGGACCATTTCTCGTTCGATTGGAGAGGCAACAAACAACATTGCTGAATACAAGGCTTTAATTGCAGCGCTCAAACATGGCAAGGCTGAGGGTTATGACCAGATTAAGATATACTCGGATAGTGAGCTTTTAGTAAAACAGATGTATGGTGAATATCGGGTGAAAGACCTTAACTTGAAAAGTTTATATACAGAGGCAACAAGACTATGCAAAAAGATAAAGAATATAGAGATTGTTCATATTCCGAGGGACAAGAATAAAAGAGCAAATAATCTTGCTCAAGGAGGTGTTAAAAAGTAAGCTGTCAGCATTCAGCCATCAGCAGTCAGCTAATAAAAATAGCTGAAAATTGATAGCTTAAAAAAGATGGATAACAAAGAAGAACTTGAAAAGGATGCACAAGAACTTTCAGAGATACATGAGCAGGTTCTTGCTGCCTGGGCAAAGACTATAGACGATAAGTCAGATTATACGAAAGGGCATTCAAATAAGGTGAAAAGATATGCAGAGGCAATAGGAAAGAGGCTCTATCTATCTGTTACTGAGATGAAAGTGCTTACAGCTGCATCCATGTTACATGATATCGGGAAATATAATATGGATAATGAACTTCTGAACAAAAAAGGTGGACTGACTGCCGAGGAGTATGAGACGATAAAAACCCACACTACAAAAGGCGCGGAGATCATCAGCGCTATGCCACTTCTAAAAGAGATAGGAAGGGTTATCCGTTATCACCACGAAAGATACGATGGTGAGGGGTATCCAGAGGGATTGAAAGAGGAAGATATTCCGTATTTAGCCAGAATCCTCGGTGTGGCAGAGGCTTTTGATGCGATGATATCGGATAGGCCATATAAGCCAAAGATGTCTATTTCTGAAGCTATATTGGAACTTGAAGCAAACAGTGGAACCCAGTTTGACCCAGAGGCAGTAGATGCTATTGTCCATATTCTAAAGGCAACTCCTGATATTGTGAATTAAGCCGAAGTGGCGGAACTGGCAGACGCGCACGGTTCAGAGCCGTGTGGGAGAAGTCTTGTGGGGGTTCAAATCCCCCCTTCGGCATAGAAAAGAAAAAACTAAGTGCTGAGACACACGATAATTTTAGATTTCGATTGCCGATTTTGGATTGAAGATAAATCGCAAATCTAAAGTTGCAAATTTCTGTCTCTTAAGTGGTGTATACTCAAGGAACACGATGTTTACCGAAGATTTTTGTTGTAGGTTATAAGTTGTAGGTTTAAGGTTGAAGAAGTAGAACAGATAAGGCTCAAACCTACAACTTACAACATCCTAAACTTACAACCTCAGGCTCTCTTTGTAAACCTGATTTACTTGGGTATATATTGCCTATATCTGAAGGAGGAAAGAGATGGTCTGCGATAAATGCGGGGTGAATGAGGCTAATATCCATTTCAAGCAAGTGATAAACAATCAGTCAACCACGATGCACCTGTGTGAAAATTGTGCTGAGGAGATGGGTTTTAATCTTTTTGTGGGCCCATCATCTTCATTCTTCAATATCCTTTCAGGAATGATCGGACAGCCTGCCATATCTCAAATAAAAGAGGATAAATGTCCAGGGTGTGGAATAAACTTCTCTGATGTTCAATCTAAAGGAAAATTAGGTTGCTCTGATTGTTGGCAAACCTTCAAAAAACAGCTTTTGCCATTCTTAAAAGAGATACATGGGGAAATATTCCATACTGGAAAGTCACCAAAAGGGTTTGCTAAAAAGGTAGAAACGAGCAGGGAGATAGTTAAGATGAGAGAAGAGTTGAATAAAGCTATAGCCAAAGAGGAGTATGAAGAAGCGGCAAAGATCAGGGATAAGATAAAAGAGATGGAAAAAGGATAGTAAATTCCTATTTTTCTCTACCCTTGATGCAAGATTATCTTTTTGCTCTAAATTAAACCTTTCATCTTAAATTTTTCTCCATTTTTTATGCGAAAAAT
>JAGUXG010000097.1 GCA_020061965.1 bacterium | reverse complement strand
CACGAGGTTTACCGAAAATTTTTTGTTGTAGGTTATAAGTTGTAGGTTGAAGAAGTAGAAGAGATAAGGCTCAAACCTACAACTTACAACATCCTAAACCTACAACCTCAGGATCTCTTTGTAAACCTGATTTACTTGGGTATATCTTGACTCTTTTCTATCAGAAAAAGCATCTCCCTTGCATCCTCTATCCTCTCATAGGTTGGACAGAGTTTGACTAACTTGCTCAAGTGTGCCTTTGCCTTCTGAAACTGCTTCTTTTGGAACTCTATCTGACCTGCATAATAAAGAGAGCGCGGTTCTTTTTCCTCAAAGGATAGCACCTTCATAAAGTGCCTGTATGCCTCATCAGCCTTTCCCTGACTCAAGGTGATTTGCCCAATATTTGTGTAGGCATCTATCAGGTATGGCTCGCGGATTATGGTCTGCTTGTAGGCAGCAACTGCCTCATCCCTTCTATCCTTTCCGGTTGCCGCACCATCTAAATAGTATGCGCCTCCCAGAAGGTTCCAGCTGACACTATCGGCAGGAAAGAACCGGACAGCCCTTTCTGCCCAGAAGACTGCTTCTTTTGTCCAGTTAGGGTTTAGGTATCTTCTGGCTAAGGTAAGATATGTATTCAACAAAGAGTCTGAGTAGTCTTTCTGCCAGGGATTAAGTTTCAAGACCTCTTTATACTTTGGAATAGCGTCCTGAAGCATTCCGGACTTTTCCAACCTGCCTGCCTGATTAAATAGGACATCTGCACAATAGATATTCTTCACCCAAACAAGACCAATCATAGTGATGATAAGTATTATACTCAAACCAACCCACTTTACACTGCCCAAAGGAAGTCTCTTTTCATAAACCTTTGGTCTTCCTGATAGGGCCATACCTACTCCAGAAAGTGCCCAGAACATAGAGTTAACACAAGGCGTTCCAAAAGAAAAAAGGCCGTTCAGATGATAGGCTGTCCAGGCAGAAGCTATTCCAACCAACATCACCCTCTCTCTTCCATAAGAGCGATAAATCGCCCTTAAAATTGAACATAGGAAGGTTATATGAAGGAAGAAAAAAGAGCAAAGTCCGACTATACCTGTAGCTACAACCACATCTATCACATCGTTGTGGGCCCTGTCTGACCTTGAATATTGACCCTCTGTCTTTGCATGAGCAAGTGTTCGATACCTTGGATAGATAGAGAACATAGTCTCTTGCCCTATTCCAAAAAAGGGATGGTCTTTTACAATCCTGAGACATCCACGCCAGATATGGAGCCTTATGGCTCCTGTTGAAAATTTTTCACCTGGGCCAAGAAGAACCTTTGTTCCTGACATAGCCTTTATATCACTTGCTGTTTCTACAAAGATACCCTGCCCTGTTGTAAACCCATAATAGACAACTATTGGCATAAATATGAAGCAAAGAGCCAATATCTCTTTTTTATACCCCTTTCTCAATTTAGATCCAAGAAGGATTAAAAAGAGAAGGCTTGCAAAAAAACCAGCGATAAAGATAGACCTCACCCTCATCACAAAGACAGCAATAAATATTATTAAAAGGGAAAGACCCCAGATGCCAAGAAAGGCATATCTTTTATAATCAACAACCTTCTTTTTTGGCTTCTCCTTGCCGAATAGCCCAAGAAAGATAGAAATGGTGAGAAAAAACGCTACCAGTCCATAGTGTGAAAAGAAGGTCATATTTCCAAAGGTTGTGCAATTAAGATGGGTATCCCATTGGATAAAGTCATTGCCACTCTGCTGGTAGAGTAAATAAATACTGGCAAGAAGGGCGACAAAGATAAATACCTTTGGCAAGGAATAGATATCCTTGATGAAAGAAAGAATAAGGTAAAAAGACCCAATATAGAAGAGGAGAAATAGAATACCTTCGCCATATGCCCAGCTTAAGCTGAAATCAGGCCTTGTAGGAAAGAAGAGAGACAGAATATTTGCGGCAATAAAGGATATGGTTAATTTAATCTGCCACTTAGGATTTAAGTCGGTTGATATATTCGTCACAGAAAAGAAGATGATGATGTAACAGAGCATAGTGAGAAGACCTTGCTGAGACTTGTATCCACCAAAAATGGACTGGATAGGAGAGGTTGAGCAGATTACAGAAATAATGTTTGTCAGGAGAAAGATGAGGACAGGGATATCCAAAGGTGTTCGCCTAAAGGAGAATTTTTCATAATATACGGCCTTGGCTAAGCTGGCAGAAAGCAGGAGACAAGAGAAGAGGTAGAGAATCGCCATTTTGCAGACTCCAAATGTATCTGCCACCCTCAAATCAAAATAGAGTGGCACAAGAAAGAGAAGGCTGCCTAATAATACCTTTATAAGATATGAAAACATAGGGTAAGTTTATCACGAGATGCCTGTTGTGTCAAGTGGTGTAATCGTTCAGGCAACGCCTCAGTTACCAGTTGAAAATTCCTATTTTTCTCTACCCTTGATGCAAGATTATCTTTTTGCTCTAAATTAAACCTTTCATCTTAAATTTTTCTCCATTTTTTATGCGAAAAAT
>JAGUXG010000161.1 GCA_020061965.1 bacterium | reverse complement strand
TCTATTACTACAATAACCAATTCACTTTCTGAATGGATTGAAACAGGAAATATTGTTTCATTGTCCGCTGTTTCACTTCAGATGAGTAAATAGTTACAATAATTTTGTATTTTGATCTTTAATTTTTTATTTTCTTCTCATATTGTAACAAATTATGCAAGATACTAATAAATATAAATACTCAACAAGAATCATAATAGGCACTACCTTGTGCCTATTTCTTTGGGCAGTCAATCTGTTTAGCCAGATGATAGTCTATCCTGACCTTGACTGGAACTTCTCCTCGCCTTATGGTATAACAGAAGAAGATGGCTTTGTCTATGTGGCTGACTCTGGCAACCATAGAATCCGTAAACTAGACAAAGACGGAAGGCTGATTTTAGAGTTTGGTAAATTTGGAGAAGGAAGCGGTGAATTTAATTTTCCTTATGATGTAGCTACTGATAAGAATGGGGATATCTATGTGGCCGATACATGGAACAATAGGATTCAGAAGTTCACCAAGGAAGGTTCGTTCATTTTGAGCTGGGGAAGGCTTGGAGAGACAGCTGGAAATTTCAAGTTTCCCCATTCTCTAACCGTAAACGAAGAAGGTGTCTGGGTAGTTGACACTGGTAACCGCAGGGTTCAAAAGTTTACTAAAGATGGAGAATTTATTATGGAATTTGGGGGGATGAAATGGCCAACAGGGATAGATATAGAAGCGGAGACAATCTGGATCTCTGATGCTGAGAAGAATATGGTGATGAAATTCTCTGGCGACGGAAAGCTTTTAGACCAGATAAGTGGCTTTGATAACCCACATAGTTTAGCTGTTAAAGGAGATATTTATGTTGCAAATACTGGAGGAAACAACCTTTTACGAATAAAAGATGGAAAGGTAAGCCCTTTCCTTTCAGGGATAAAATCGCCTTATGGTGTAGCAGCAGGGCATTCTATCTATGTGGCTGAGACAGGAGCGAATAAAATTCTTCTCTTTAATAAGGACGGGAAGATGGATATGTGCTGGGAGACAAAGGGCACAAAATTTGGCAGATTTTCTAATCCCAAAAGTATAGTTTGTGGCAAAGGTGGAGATGTCTATGTGGCAGATACAGGAAACAACAGGGTCTATCGGCTTGATTCTTCGCTTACGCCAAAAGATACATGGAATATATCTGCGCCTTGTGGATTGACTTTAAATGATGAGGGCAGTCTCTATGTAGTGAGCAATCTCCTTCATAAGGTGGAAAAATTTGATAGATTTGGAAACCATATTTTGGATTGGGAGAATGAGATGATAAGTCCCAAGGGAATAGCCTATAGTGCATTTTCCAAAAACCTTTATGTTTGTGATACAGAGAGAGACTGTTTGACAATATGGACAAGCGATGGAAGGTTTTTGGGGACTTTGGGGACAGGGCTTTCTGACCCAGAAGCTGTTGTTTGTGATAGGCATGGCAATATCTATGTGGCTGATATAGGAGATCAAAGCATAAAGGTCTTCTCTTCTTCTGGAGGATTAAAGAGGGAAATAAAGGAGGGTATCTCCTATCCTTTGGGGTTGGCTATGGACCAGGAAGGAAACCTTTATGTAAGTCAGGAAAACGGCGACGTCTGTAAAATGAATCAATCTGGTGCAATCCTGAAAAGGTTTTCTGGGATGAAGTATCCACAGGGAATCTATATCAATGAAGGCTACCTTTATGTAGCTGACACAGGGAATAACAGATTGAAAAAGATTCCTTTAGAAGAGAAGGCTGTTGGCGAGAAAAAGAGCATCTTCCAAAAATTGGCTTATAAAGAGCTTGAAAGGTTGCAAAACGAGCTAAAAAAAGAAGAGACTATTCCCTTGATAGAGTTGAAAGATGTAATTAAGATTACAGAAAAACCGACTGAAGAGGAATTGCCTTTTATAGTCAAGATAGAAGAAGGTACGAATAATAGGGACAGCCACCATTTAATGGGTAAGGTATCAGGTATCAGGTATCAGGTATCAGGAAAGAAGGAAGAAGGTATAGAAGAGATAGAAGAAGAGGTGAAGGTTGTAACTCTTCCAGATTTAGTGATTGAAGAGCTGAATTTTTCTGGCCCAGAGGCTGATAAATGGGCAAAGGTCTCGGCAAAGATAAAGAATCAAGGGAAGACTTTTGCTGAAGATATCACTGTGGAGTTTTTCGCCAATGGAGAACCACTTTGGTTTGATAGAACAATTCACTCTCTCAATTCTGGCGAGGATAAGACAAAGAATATTATCTGGAAGCCACCCTACTCTGGAACTTATACCCTTAGCGTCATAGTTGACCCAGCTAACAAAATAGCTGAATCAAACAGGGAGAACAATAGAAGAGATATAGAGGTATTTGTAAAATAGTAAGTGTTCAGGTATCAACTATTTTTATCAACTGACTGCTGACACCCGATGACTGAAAGCTTGCATTTATGGTGAGCGTAGCTCAGCTGGTTAGAGTACTGGACTGTGGATCCAGTTGTCGCGGGTTCGAATCCCGTCGCTCACCCTTTCCAGGTAAAATCGACTCATCAGAGCAAAAGATTAGTAGCAACCTATTTTCGTGATGCCAATCAGCATCTTGGGCTTTCCGACTATCAGGTGCCAGGATTGTGGATTAAAGGTATCAAGATGTCAAAAAGGGAGAGATTTTTACGGAAAGATTTGTACTTAAGTTGATGCTAAGCTTATGCTCTTTTCCAAATAGGTCTTGAAGGTCGCTTGACTTTCCTAGGGGTGAAATGTGTCGAAGAGCAAATGATAAGGCAATCTGAGAGATCATAGAGTAGGTTGTTGATGCTTCCGAGAAGAAGGAATAAAAAGAAAGTAATCTTTGAATATTTGGGTTTAGATCTTTGCCAAAGTTGAGTTATGATTAGAATTACTAAGATATTAAATGGGGAAATGGCAGGTTCTGGGACTAACAAACCAGTAGTGGTCTGGAATATTACTAATAGATGCAATCTCAATTGTTGTCATTGCTATATCTCTGCCTCTGATAGGGAGTATCAGAATGAGCTATCTACTGAGGAATCAAAGGGCT
>JAGUXG010000231.1 GCA_020061965.1 bacterium | reverse complement strand
TGGACAATGTTTGATACTAATTATGAAAATATATCAACTGGAGCTGGTAGCAATCTCTCTCCTTCTTTCTTTAATATTGATAATGATGCAGATTATGATCTTTTCTGCGGTATAAGTGATGGTAGTTTAAGATTTTATAAGAATGTTGGAGATGTAAGTAATGCGGACTTTCCTGCAGGAGAAGCAAACTGGTTAGGCATAGATGTAGGTGACTGTGCTGCGCCTACCTTTGGTGATGTGAACTCTGATGGCATAAAAGACCTTTTGATTGGAAGAAAAGATGGCAAGATTTCCTATTACAAAAATGAAGGCTCCTGTGGAACTCTTACTGTTAAGGGTAGAAAGATTGTCTATCTTTTGGAATGTCAAAAGATAGGTTCTCTTGAGGCAAAAGATGTTGTTGTCCAAGATCTGCTTCCTAGTGGCATTGATTATGACAGCTTCATAATTGAGCCGGCTATGACTCATAGCTTTACTGAAGCCGGAAAACTTCTCACCTGGAATTTTGGCAATCTTACTGGTGTGTATCCATGGAAGATAACGGTTATTGGCTCTGTTACAGGAGAAGCATCAAATACGGTTACAAATGTAGCTTCAATCACAACAACGCCACTATCATCTGACTTAAACTTAGCCAACAACTACTCCTCTGTAACCTCTCATATCATTGAATTGATAAGCGATGTCTGGGTTTCAAAGCGGCATTTAGAATGGGGAACAAACAGCCCTCCCTCAGAGGCACCCCCAGGCGGATATATCAACTATAAGATAGAGTATGGAAATATAGGGCTTCTTACTGCACAGAGCGTGAAGATTGTTGATACACTTCCCTCAGGCACAACCTATATCTCTTCAAGCCCATCAGGTACTGTTAAGACTATTGGCTCTATTACCTATGTTACATGGGATCTCGGGTCATTGCCGCCAGACTCAGGAACATACTCTGTTCTTCTCAAGGTGGGTGTCAGACCTGACCTTTTTACAGATACGACCCTATTGAACATGGCTTCAATAACCACAGGAGAAGCAGATTATGACTCTTTGAATAACTTTTCTACTTGGACGACCTTGGTTAAAATGCCTATTATTGATCTTGTTATAGACAAGATAGGTCCGGCAACAGCCACAGCTAATAGCAATATAACCTATCGTCTTAACTTTTGGAATGCAGGCACGCAAACCTTGAACAATGTTAATATTTATGACTATTTTGGCCAACAAGAAATGGCTAATAACTTGATATATCAAGGGGTCAGCGTAAGGACTGCTGATGTGGTTATTGTTGGTTCATCCTGTGTTGGTTCTCTTCTAACCATTACTATTGGGACCATAACCGGTCTTGATCTTGGCACAAGGACACCAAGAGAGGAAGAGAAGTCTGCAATAGATATAAATTTTGGCATTGGTCCGTTCGCTATTAGTGGAACTTATATCACAAATGTTGCTTCAATCACCTATACAGGGTATGCCGGGATAGAGACGCAGCTTGAGAACAATTACGATACTTGCGAAACATTTCTGGGAACCCCAACCATAGCTTTACATATATACATCCTTCCGATGGAGGGAACAGGAACCTCTAAATATGAGAGGAGGTATTCTCTTATCATTTACAATAGCGGAAACATGGAATCAGGAGCGACTATAACCGTCACCCTTCCCCCTGATAATGATCTTGATGGTTTGCCAATACTTCAATATCTTATCGATGGTACAACCTATGCTACTAACACATACATGATAGGACCTTATTATGATGCATCCTTCAGGAGAGTCCAGTGGATTATAGACCCACAGAGAGAAGGTTCTCATACTGATTTAAGCCTGGATAGAGGATTAGAAGGCAATCGCTACACTATAGGACACAGGTATGAAAAGGGTACTGATTCCGATAAATGGATGGGTTTGGGTGTGCCTCTAAATTGGTCAAATCTCAAGGTATTCTTAGAGACTGTAAAGGGCGATCCTATCTCACTTTATACTATAAATACTTTAGTTGGTTCTATATCTGCGGCAAGATCCATAGAGTTTAAAGCAGAGATTGAGCCTATGCCTATGAAGATTATAGCGACTATGGAGATAAGTGGCGGGACGAATACCTTAATAGATACAATTGCCCCACTAAGTAAAAACAGATCTTTAAGAGCCAAATCACAGGCTTTAACAGTAAGGAGCACTCCACACGAAAACTATGTTGCAGAGGGAGGGTTTATCTTTTATCGGATAGAATCTGATACAAGACCAAAACTCATCCTTGACACGAGGGATATTTGTTCGAGAGATTCATTTCCATTAGATGAACCTTTGATGATCTCCACAAACACCTATCTCTTCTGGGTGAAGGTTGCGGCCACAGAGACAGGGACGCGTATTAAGAATCGTGTTGGAGATGCAGAGACATCTCATTATCTTGACAACAAACCTCCAACAATAGATATCAGTTCAATAACTGGAAATGGTCTTATCTCTTGGAAAGGTACAGATCCAAACCTGGCTCCATTAGCTCCACAGATCCCTGGTTCAGGGATTTGCCGATACGCCCTGTATTATAAGGAAGAAAATTCTGCTTGGAAGCCTTATGGTTCGTATCCTGTCTCTTCAGCATCAGCAACATTCGTAGGCAAGAATGGATTAGGGTATCAATTCTATCTTGAGGCAAGTGATATCGTTGGAAATATGGCAAAGAGCCAGATAAAGGGGTTGACTATTATGATGGGCACACCAGCCACTCAACTTGGAGATGTGATTGTTTGGCCAAATCCATATAGGTTGGATAAGCATAAGGCTTATGGTATAAACTTTGGAGGTTATTCTGACCGTGCCAGAAATCTCACTGTTGATGCCAAGATTCGAATCTTCAACATCAAAGGAGAGTTAGTAAAAGAGGATGAGTCTTTACATACTAATGGTCATTGGAGATGGATGAACCCAGAAAATGAGGTTGCTTCTGGCGTTTATATCTATCTGATAACGGCTGGTGATAAGAAGGATATCGGAAAACTGGCAATCATTAAATAATTGGAAACACTTTACCCATCTTAAAGTAAAATTAAAAAGGATTCAAGGAATCAAGGGGTAGAGGGGGAGATGAAAGAAAGATTTGTTAATTCTTCAAACGTTTGAACCCTTGACCCCTTTTTTGCAATGGATTCCTTCACTTGGGTAAATAGTTACTCTTTTTCCCTATCTCACACCTTAACATTTCAATAAGTCTCTGAATCTCAAATTTACCCATATCCCCTTTGGATCTGTGGCGAAGGCTTATAGTTTCTTCCTCTGCTTCTTTCTTTCCAACAATGGCCATATAAGGAATCTTTTCCTCCTGAGCGGAAGCTACTTTCTTGCCTATCCTCTCAGCTTGCAAATCTGCCTCTGCCCTTATTCCTTCTGCCAAGAGTCTATCTTTTATCTTATTGGCATACTCTGCTTGAGCATCTGTGATACTCATTATCCTCACCTGAACAGGTGAAAGCCAGAGAGGAAATTTGCCGCTGTAGTGTTCAATCAAAGCACCAATGAACCTCTCCATACTTCCAAGCACAACCCGATGAATCATCACTGGCTGATGGGCTTTTCCATCCTCTCCTATATACTCTACCCCAAACCTTTCTGGCAGATTAAAGTCAACCTGAATGGTTGGCCCCTGCCAGGCCCTTTTTAAGCAATCCTTGAGCTTCACATCTATCTTTGGTCCATAGAAGACAGCCTCACCCTCATCTATTGTATATGGCAATCCCTCTTTTTTGAGCACATCTGTCAAGATTCCCTCGGCCATATCCCATCTCTCCTTTGTTCCGACAAACTTTTCTGGCCTTGTAGAGAGGTATATCTCATATTCACTAAACCCAAAGACAGAGAGCATCTTTTGAAAGAATCGTATCACCCCTCCTATTTCATCCAGCAACTGGTCTTCCCTGCAGAAGATATGGGCATCATCTTGGGTGAAACCTCTGACCCGCAGGAGTCCGTGTAGAACCCCTGTCCTTTCATACCGATAGACTGTTCCAAGCTCAAAGTATCGCAAGGGTAAATCCCTGAAGCTCCTTGTCCGCGTTTTGTATATCAAGATATGTCCTGGGCAGTTCATAGGCTTTAGGACATAATCCTCTTTCTCTTTGTTGATGAAATACATATTTTCAGAGTAATAGTCGCAATGGCCTGATGTCTGCCAAAGCTCCTTTCTTCCTATGTGGGGTGTGGCTACCTCAAGGTATCCCTCTACCTTGTGCTCTTCTTTCAAATATTGGGTGATCTGGTCAACTAAAACCTTTCCATTGGGATGATAGAAGATAAGTCCAGAGCCTGCCTGGTCATAGATAGAGAATAAAGATAGAGCAGAACCGAGCTTTCTATGGTCCCTCTTCTTTGCCTCCTCCAATCTCTCTAAGTATTCATCAAGCTCTTGTTGGCTCTCAAAGGATATGCCGTAGATTCTGGTCAGCATCGGGTTCTTTTCATCGCCCTTCCAGTATGCCCCAGCTATCCGCAGGAGCTTAAAAGCCTTAATCTCCTTTGTTCCTGAGATATGTGGACCCTTGCATAGGTCAGAAAACTTACCGTTTGTATAGAAGGAGACTTCAGCATCTAATAGCCTTGAGAGGAGTTCAATCTTATAAGATTGGTTGTCTTCTGCCAAGATTCTTTCTGCTTCTTCTTTGCTTACTATGCTCTTTTCAAACCTCTGGTCCTCTTCTATTATCTTCTTCATCTCCTCTTCTATCTTTGGTAGGTCTTCTGGAGTGAATTGATAGTCAAAGTCATAATAGAAGCCTTCTTCTATGGCTGGGCCTATGCCCAACTTTACATTCCCAAAGAGTCTTTCGACAGCAGCAGCCAGAATATGCGCTGTTGAATGCCAGAGAATATCTTTTTCCATATAGAAAATATTTTTTTGCCAAGAGAGTAATGTTAAAATATTATTAAGTAATCTTAATGAATGTCAACTAAAAATGTTCTATTTGGCATTAGTTAAGACAGCTCTTTTCTCTCTGTTTCTATCTACGATAAAGCTTAAGCTGCGGCGAACTCGCCCAACTCAAGCGTCGGGTTAGGAGTCTTCTTATTTCTTTACATGGTATCTGATGATTGTAATGTACTTCTCCGGATTCCCCTTCAAGAACATTCCTGGTCCTTTTATGTACTCTTCTTCATGGTCACCAACAATCTCATAACCCTGTTCCTTTATGAAGTCTACCAGTCGCTTTATGGCAGGTTCTTCTTTGCTATAAGGCCCAATATGCAAAATCTCAGCCACATTACCATATTCCCAAGTTGTTAATTCA
>JAGUXG010000191.1 GCA_020061965.1 bacterium | reverse complement strand
TGACCCATCATTGATAGCATTTATGAAATAGGCAAGCTCAAGCTTCAGGGGATTATCCTTGTGGACAAATATCCTTTCTATAAATGATTCCTGCTTGTATTTCAACACCTCTTGGGAGGTGAAGTAGTCTGATGATGCCCTCCTATGGATATGAAGCTCTTGATCCGCATAATCCAGAAAGATATAGGCGTCCTCCTGGGTGATAGCCAATGTCCGTATCTTCTCCTCAGTAACCCTTGAGGCAGTGATTACAGCAATACAGCCATTCGTAAATTCCATCTGAATATTGGCAATGTCCTCTAAGCCTGAATAGACAGATGTTGCGGCAACATTTATCTTCTCTATCTGGGAGGGAACAATGGATAAGACAATATCTATGTCGTGTATAGCCAGGTCAAGAATAACACCAGCATCATCAATCCGAGGCGTCTTTGGACCAAGCCTCTTGCTCTCAATAAATATCGGATTTTTCACCACATTCTTCAGTTCCGAGACAGCAGCGTTAAATCTCTCTACATGACCTATTTGAAGCAAAACTTGTTCTTTCCTTGCACGGCTTATCAAATCTTCTGCCTCTTCTATGGATGTGGTCATAGGCTTCTCCAAAAGAATATCCTTCTTTTGGGCGATAAAGTCTTTTGCTACAGAATAATGCAAGGATGTAGGCACACAGATTGAAACAGCATCGGTAAGTCCATAGATATCCCGATAGTCTGTGAATGGGACACTATGATATTTTTCGGCAATCTCCCTCGCCCTATCCTCTCTTACATCAACCACAGCCACCAAATCTACACCAGGAATCTCTCTATAAACTCTGGCGTGGAAGTCTCCCATATGGCCTACACCAACAACGCCAACTCTTGTCTTTCTCATAAAATTGAATGACTAACAGACAATATTCACCAACCTTCTTGAGACAATAATGATATTCTTTATCTCGCCTTTAAGTTTATCTTGAGACAAACTTATGGCTTTTTCTTTCAGTTTATCGTCAGATATATCAGCCTCAACAAGGAGCTTTCCCTTGAGCTTTCCATTTATCTGGACGACGATCAATATCTTCTCTTCTTTGAACTCACTGTATGATGGCCATTTGGGATTAAGGCCTTCACCTCCCAATAATTCAGAGGCAAGGTGGGGTGCAAAGGGAAATAATAGGAGCAGGAAGTTCCTAAAGGAATCTTTGCCAATCTTCTTTTGATAGCATTCATTGGTAAACTCCATCAACTTGGCTAAAGCAGTGTTGAAACTGAACCTTTCCATATCAGCAGAGACTAATTTTATAGTCTTATGGAGGAGTTTTGTTATCTCTGGGTCATCGCAGTCTCCTACCCTATCTTTCAGTCTATAGACCCTGCCTATAAACCTCCAGCAACCCTCTATTCCTTTATCATCCCATTCAAGCTGTTTCTCTGGTGGCGAAGCAAAGAGGATGAACAGCCTCATTGTGTCTGCCCCATACTTTTCTAAAATCTCGTCTGGGTCAACCACATTCCCCTTTGACTTGCTCATCTTTGCTCCATCTTTTATGACCATACCTTGTGCCAGAAGATTTATAAATGGCTCTTTAACATTCACCACCTCCAGATCAAACAGAACTTTGGTGATAAATCTGGCATAGAGGAGATGAAGGATGGCATGCTCTACACCACCGATATACTGGTCAACAGGCATCCAGTGTTCCATATCATCCCTTGATACTAACCCATCTCTATAATCTGGAGATAGATACCTTAAAAAATACCAAGAAGAGTCAACAAATGTATCCATTGTATCTGTCTCCCTTCTGGCAGGATTTCCACACACAGGACATAAGCAATTAGTAAACTCAAGGCAATCAGCTAATGTTTTTGTCTCCAAAGGAAGGATTATAGGAAGTTCAGCCTCTGAAACAGGGACTATTCCACAAGTCTCACAATAGACCATAGGAATTGGTGTCCCCCAGTATCTTTGCCTTGATATAAGCCAGTCCCGAAGCCGAAAACAAGTCTCCCTTTTTCCTATCCCTTTTGCGGTCATCCAATCAGAGATTTTGTGGATAGCCTCTATATTTCCCAGACCATTAAACTGGGTAGAGCCTGTCAAGACACCTTCTTCCTCATACGCACTTTGCAAGGTTTCTGAGTTAAGGCTCTCTCCTTCAGGCTGAATAACCACTCTTATAGGTAGGTCATACTTTTTGGCAAACTCAAAGTCCCTTTGGTCGTGTGCTGGAACAGCCATGATTGCCCCTGTTCCATACTCCATCAAGACATAGTTGGCAATCCAGATTGGCACTCGCTGGTCATTGACAGGGTTTATGGCGTATCTTCCTATAAAAATCCCTTCTTTTTCAATATCCTCTCTGGTTCTGACCCTTGCTCTCTCTATGAACCCTTGTATCTCTTCCTTGTTGTCTGCGTCTGCTATCAATCTTTCTACCAATGGGTGTTGTGGGGCTAAGGTAAGGTATGTTGCCCCAAAGATAGTGTCAGGTCTTGTGGTGAATACCGGAATTACCACATCGCTCTCTTCTTCCTTAAAGTAGATAAGGATTCCCTCGCTTCTTCCAATCCAATTTTTCTGCATTGTTAAGACATTTTCTGGCCATTCACCAAGAAAATTAAGGTCAGAAAGGAGCCTGCCTGCATAATCCGTAATCTTGAAAAACCATTGCTCTAAGCTCTTCAGGCCAACCTCTGACTCGCACCTCCAGCATCTGTTATCTTCTACCTGTTCATTGGCCAGAACAGTCTGACACTTAGGGCACCAGTTTACCTCTGCGGTTTTGCGATAGGCCAATCCCTTTTCGTATAACTTCAAGAATAGCCACTGGTTCCATCTGTAATAATCTGGTTTACAAGTCGCCACCTCCCTTCGGAAGTCTAATGACAAACCAAGCCTTTTGAGCTCCTCTTTCATATGACTGATGTTGTCATCAGTCCATTTGGCAGGATGAATATTCTGAGTAAGAGCGGCATTCTCTGCTGGAAGACCAAAGGCATCCCAGCCCATAGGATGCATCACAGAAGATCCAAGGCTCTTTTTGAATCTGGCGATAACATCCCCAATCACATAGTTTCGGACATGCCCCATGTGAATTCTGCCAGAAGGATAAGGAAACATCTCCAAGCAATAATATTTAGGAAGGCTGGTCTTCTCTGTGGAAAAAGAATTATTCTCTTGCCATATTCTTTGCCACCTTTCCTCTATCTCTTTGAAAGGATAATTCATTACATATATACTATGACTATTTGGTATGCAATGTCAATTTTTAATAAAAAATGTAACACTTTACTTATCTGAAGTAAAATTAAAAAGGATTCAAGGAATCAAGGGGTAGAGGGGGAGATGAAAGAAAGATTTGTTATACTCAAGAAACACGAGGTTTACCGAAAAAATATGTGATAAAAGGGGTCAAGGATTCAAGGGGGGACAGTCTTTCAAGGATTTAATGATTTCGCTTTCACTCGACCCCTCGACCACTTG